>URIY01000036.1 GCA_900547995.1 uncultured Mycoplasmatota bacterium | reverse complement strand
AAAATAACTTTTGATGAAGATTATATTTATATATATTTTAATAATAATAATAATAGTGAAATTATTAAAATAAATGTTCCTATCTATGATGTTGAATTTTTACTTAGCACTACTATAACTAAGGATAATAAAGTTAATTATTTAAGTGAAGAAACAAATACAAGAGTAATTGATCCATATAAGAAAGTTGTAGCTCTTACATTTGATGATGGCCCTAGTAAATATACTGGCGCTATTATTGATTTACTAAATGAAAATGACGCTAATGGTACATTTTTTGTACTTGGAAATAAAGTAAAATATTATAGTGACACTATTAATAAATCCATAAGTTATGGCAATGAAATTGGTAATCACTCTTATAATCATAAGTCATTAAATCATTTATCTAAAGAAGATTTTTTATATCAATTAAACACAACACAAAATATTATATATGAAGTATCGGGATATACTCCAAAATATTTAAGACCTACTTATGGTAATGTAAGTAAAAGCTTAAGAGAATATACCACATTAGAAATTGTTTTATGGAATGTTGATCCTGAAGATTGGAAATATAAAAATAGTAAAACAATTGCTAAAAGAGTATTAAATAAAGTAAAGGATGAATCAGTTGTACTTATGCATGATACTAAAGAACGAACACTAAATGCACTTAAAATAATTATTCCTGAATTAAAAAAACAAGGATATCAATTAGTCACCATTAGTGAATTAAAAGAAGTACAAGAAATAAGAAAAAAAACAGGATATAATTAATGAATACAACTGAAAAAGAATTAAAAGCAGTTAATGAACAAATTATTGCTACCATACTATTTTTAGGAACAATTATTATATCATTATCACTTTCTATAGATAGAAGACAAAAAATACTAAACAAAAAAGCCATATATAGTAATGAAAAAGCACAAAATATAGCAATTATTAATAGAATTATTGTTGTTTTTATAGTTTTAATATATTTACAGATAGATAAAGAAAATTTAGATATAACTAAAGAAAAACAAAATCAAACCAATTTAGCAAATCTACAAATAATTGCTGAACTTATAACTCTAATAGCAGCCTTAATTGCTCTTTATATAACATATAATAGTAAAACAGAAGATATTAGTATTGAAAATCCTGAAATATAAAAAATACGTTAGAATATTTAACGTATTTTATCATAAATTTTAAAGTGTCTTTTGACTTTTCAATTGATTTTTTATTTTATCACTAAATACCATCTTTGATATAAGATTACTTGATAAATCTAAACCATCAAGACTTTCAAGAGATGTTAAGTATATACTTCCACCTATTTTATCTGGTAATTTTAAGCCTTCGGAACTTGTTATGCTATTTAAATATAAACTTTCTCCTACTTTATCTGGCAACTTTAAACCTTCGGCACTAATTAATCCTCTTAAATCTAAATTACCTCCTATTTTATCGGGTAATTTTAAATCTTTCGCACCTGCTAGGCTATCTAACAATAAACCTCCTCCTATTTCAGTTGGCAATTCTAAGCCTTCGGCACTGGTTAGGCTATTTAAATATAAACTTCCTTCTATTTCGGTTGGTAACTCTAATCCTTTGGCACTTTTTAAGCCACTTAAAGATAAATATCCTCCTACTTTATCGGGCAATTTTAAGCCTTCGGCACTTGTTAGGTTGCTTAAATCTAAATAACCATAATGATATATTATATTTCCACTTAATGCTTCTTCTTTTGTTAAAGATATATTTTCTTCTTTACAATCAAATATTAAAACTAAATCCTTTCTTACGTTTCTGCCTTCTAATAATTCTTCTATTCTTGGATCTCTTTCATAACCAAAACCAGTTATTTCATCATCTATTTCATATAGAAATCTTAAATCGTTTTTTGTTAATTCCCCTTTATTTTGATATTTTGTATAGATATATGTAAGCATTTCCATATCTTTTACTTTTTTCTTATATTCATCTCTATCCGGAAATTCTTCTAATTTTTTATCTACTACTTTTTCCATATTGGCTTCTATATTTTGATCTTTACTAATTCCCCTTATTTCTGCTATTTGATCATCTTCCATTCTAATTGCTATTCGTGGTTTTGTATAATTTCCTTCTCTATCTTTTGTATAATATACATGAAAATCTCCACCATTTATATGATTACTAGCTGTTTTAATTCCTCCTGCTGTACACCATCCTGTTCCTTTTCCATTTATATCATTAAATAATATTTCTGGATTACTTCCCTTATTATATTTTTTCCATATCCCATCATCACTTTTAAATCCATCGTCTTTTACTGAATCTAGTTTTAAAATCGCATAAGAATATAATTTTGAAAAACTACCATTATTTATTAACTCATTTAATTTTTTATCATCAATACTTTCTTTGTTTAAAACTTTTACTAATTCAGAATATATTAATGATAATGCTTCTCTATTTAATTCAATAAATGGTTTTACGGTACTTTCTGTTCTTTTGGTATAACTATTTTTTTCTTTATCAAAAAAACCTAGTTTTAACATACCTTGAAAAACATAATATTTAAACCATGTTGGATACATATCTGTATCTTTACTAAAGAAATAATCTAGCCATGTGTCTAAAGAGGCTTTTTGTTCATTTATTATATGTTCTATTTCTTGCTTTTTAGTTTTTTCATCATATTTTACATGTCCATAACCTCTATCAAGAGCAATTTTTTCTTGCTTTCTAAAATAAGATTCTGGTACATTTTGTTCTTTTATTACATATTTTTTATAATAATACATTTTTATTAAACTTATTTTATTATGTTCAGATGCTCTCTTTGTTACATCTTCTAAACGTTGCATATATTTTTCTATTTTTTGATATTTATCATCTGATTTATTTGCTGTATGCACTACTATTTCTGATAAATGTAAGTCTTTATATACTTTATCTAAAAACTTTTCTTCTTGATAATTATTCATGTAACCACCCAAGTTAATTATACAATAAAAGTATATAAATACCAAATTTATATACTTTTATTTACAATATATTGTCATGTTTTAGATAAACCCTAATAACTCTAACAAATATTTTTTTATTACCCTAAAATAATTAGGTCATATAAAAATATAGTTGTTAAACTTTTAAAAAAACTTACATAATATATGTAAGTCTATTTTAATTTATCTATATATTCCTTGCAAGCAATATCTAAATCTATAACAATTTTATCAACTTCGTCAAAACTAGATAATCGTACACCACTAGCAAATACATGCCCACCACCACCAAATTTGGCAGCAACTTCATTTATGATTGGTCCCCTTGATCTAATTGACCCTCTTACGTTATTATTATTTTTATCATATGAAAAAATAGCCCATGAATAAACACCATCTATATGGTTAAAATTATTAACCATATTACCTGCTGTTGCAGCATCAACATTATATTCATTTAGAATTTCCTCATCTACTTTCATATATGCAAATCCATGCTCAGTAATAGTTAAATTATTTTCAATAAAACCTTGAAAACGTACTTCTTTTAATGGTCTTACATATAAATCTTCATATAATTTAGTAATTTCTATATTTGTTTCTTTAATTAATCTTGAAACATAGTCAAATGTTTTAGATGTTGTATAATAAAACATAAATCTACCCGTATCAGCAACTACACCTATAAATAATTTTTCAGCAATTTCTTTTGTCATTTTTAATTTTGTATTGAATGCTAGCTCAATTATCATTTGAGCAGCACTGCTTTCAGTACTATCAATCCATTCATAATTACAAAATTTTTCTACAAAAGGGTGATGATCAATTTTTATAGAATCAGCAAATTTATATCCACTTATTCCGTCAACTCTTTTATAATCTGGAGTATCAGTTACAATAAGTAATGCATGTTCATAAATAGTATCATCTACAGGTACATTTAAATTTCCCATATATTTAAATCTAGAGGCTGGACAACCAATTGCATATACTTTTTTGTTTGGAAATGTATTTAATATTAGGTCTCTTAATCCTATTTGACTTGCTAAGGCATCTGGATCTGGTCCTACATGTCTAGCAATGACAATCGTATCATATTTTTTTATTTTTTTATAAATTGTTCTATAATCCTTTTTACTCACAAGCCACACACTCTCTATTATTTCAAAAATTCATAAGTTTCTCTTGCCATCATAACTTCTTCATCTGTAGGTATAATGTAACAAGGTATCTTTGAATCATCTGTTGTTATTTTTACCTCTACTCCTGCCTTATTAATATTTTCTTCATCAATTTTTATTCCTAATACATCTAAGGCTTCTAATAATTTTCTTCTAAATAAAATAGCATTTTCTCCAACACCTGCTGTAATAACAATTGCATCACAGCCTTTCATTTCAAAATAGTATTTAGCAATATAATCAGTAATTCTTCTAATATACATTTTGAGTGCTAAGGTACACTTTGGATCATTATTATCATATCCTGCATTAACATCTCTAAAGTCACTTTTACCACCACTAAGTGCTAGTAATCCACTTTCTTTATTTAATGCATTATCTATTTCTTTTGGTGTCATGCCTGTCTTTTCCATAATATATGGAACTATGGTTGCATCTATATCACCAGAACGTGAGCCCATAATAAGACCTGCATTAGGAGTAAGTCCCATTGATGTATTTAAACATTTACCATTCATAACAGCAGAAATACTTGCTCCATTACCAATATGACAAGTAATTAATTTTGTATCAGTTCTACCAAGTATTTCATTCATACGCATTGATATATATTTATGACTAGTACCATGCGCACCATATCTTCTTACGCCATATTTTTCATACCATGAATAAGGTAGGGCATATAAGTAATTTTCCTCTGGCATTGTTTGATGAAATGCTGTATCAAAACAAACTGTTTGAATAGCACCTGGTACAACAGCCTTAGCAGCATTAATACCAACAATAGCAGCTGGATTATGAAGTGGTGCTAGAGATGCTAATTCATCTATTTTCTCAACAACATCATTGGTTGCCACAACAGTTCGATCAAAATATGATCCACCTTGAACAACTCTATGCCCAATTCCTTTTATTTCATCAAGAGATGACACTACTTTGTTTGATAAAAGTTCACTAACTAATATTTCAAATGCTTGTTTATGATCTTTTAGTTCAACATCATGTTGTATCTTTTCTCCATTAATTTTAATTGTATAAAAGCTGTTATTAATTCCAATTCTTTCAAAAGTTCCTGAAATTAAAACTTTTTCTTCTGGCATTTCATATGCACGAAATTTAAGTGACGAACTACCAGCATTTACTGATAATATTTTCATAAGTACCTCTTTCCTATATTTCATACTCTAAAATAGAGCAGTTTGGAATTTTCATTTCTAAAAAATTTGTTTTTTCATCATATCCCGTTATGATATAATGAAGTGCCCTTATTGTTGCTCCATGTGATACAACCAATACCGTTTTATCACTATATTTTTCCTTTATATCATTTAAGAAATCACTTGCCCTTGCAAACAAATCTTTAGCTGTTTCAACTCCATATTCATTCGAATTTAATTTAAAGTCATAATAATTATGTTTTCTATATAATTCGCTATCTTTGCCTTCTAAGCTACCAGCAGATCTTTCTATAATTCTTTTATCAATAATTATATCTAAACCGGTAATTATTTTAGCCGTTTCAATCGCTCTACTTAAAGGGCTTGAAAAACAAATATCTAATTTTACATTTTTTAATTTTTCTTTGGCATTAAAGGCTTGCATCTTACCTGTTTCATTTAAAGGAATATCAGTCATTCCTTGCATTAAATGTTTTAAATTCCAATCAGTTTGTCCATGCCTTACTAAAATTAATCTCATTAATTATCCTTATTTAGTGGTTTCATAAGTGGGAATAATATGCAATCTTTTATATTATCTGAATTTGTAAGTAGTTGCATTAACCTATCAATTCCCATACCCCAACCACTTATTGGTGGCATACCATATTCCATCGCATCTATATAGTCATAGTCCATACACATTGCTTCTTCATCTCCGGCTGCTTTTAATTCAGCTTGTTTTAATAATCTTCTTTCTTGTTCAATAGGATCAACTAATTCAGAATATGCATTAATAATCTCAGCACCATTTATAACAAGTTGAAAACGATCTGTAATATTTGGATTTTCATCATTTGCTCTTGCAAGTGGAGATAAACTAATAGGATGTTCCACTAGGAAAACAGGATTCACTAAATATGGACGAGCAACTTTTTTATATAGTTGATCAACTAAATTACCATATCCTAAATTTTCAAGTGGAGTTTCTGATTCTATTTCTATCTTATTTTCCTTTATCTTATTTAATAATAATTCTTTAGTATTATAAATATTAATATCAATATCTGAATACTTTAATAATAATTCTCTAAATGATACTACAGGCCAATTACCTGATAAATCAATATCTTTATCTCCTATTGTTATATTTAATGTACCAAAAGTTTTCTCAATGGTTGTCTGTAACAAGTTTTGTAAAAATATCATATTATCTTTATAATTAAGATAAGCACCATATCCTTCTATCATGGTAAAATCTTGTAAATGTGTTGCATCCATTCCTTCATTTCTAAAACAACGAGCTATTTCAAATACTTTTGTAAATCCTCCAACAACAGCTCTTTTTAAATATGTTTCTGGAGCAATTCTTAAATATAAATCAATATCTAAAGCATTATGATGTGTAATAAATGGTTTAGCAGTTGCTCCTGAAGCCTTATTATTTAAAATTGGTGTTTCTATTTCTATATAACCTTTTTCATCTAAGAAATTTCTAAGTTCTCTTATAAATTTACTACGTAATAAGAATTTCTTCTTTGATTCATCATTAGTAATTAAGTCAATATATCTATTACGATAAATTGTTTCAATATCTTCAAGGCCATGAAATTTTTCGGGTAATGGTTTTAGAGCCTTACCTAAAAACTCTATTTTATCAGCTCTAATTGTTTTTTCACCAGTATGTGTTGTAAATACTTCACCTACTACACCAATAAAATCACCTAAATCAAAGTTTTCCTTGAAATCTTGATAAGCTTCCTCACCTATCATATCTATTTTAACAGATATTTGAATTTTTCCTTCAATATCACCTATAGTAAGGAAAGACATTTTACCCATTTTACGCATTAAAACAATACGTCCTGCAACACTTACATTTGTAGTACCGTCTTCTAGCATACTAGCATCTTTAATGGAATAATTTGTTTCATATCTTTCAGGATATGGATTTTTAATATTTTCTAATTTTTTTCTTCTAACTAATTCTTGTTCTGTAAATTCTCTCATCTATAATCACCTCTAAATTACTTTTGTGCCACTTAATAAATCATGAACTGCTCTATGATCTGGTCTTTTAATAATAAATATAATACTTATAATTGTTAATATAGTTTCTAACGCATTAAGAAGCATATTAACTATATAATATGGAAAACCTGTTAAAATATATACTAATGAAAGTAATATAATTAATGATCCAAGCCCATCAATAATAAGAGCCCTAATAATTAATTGATTAAAGGTTAAAGTCCCTTCATTACTTATTATATTAATACCCATTACTCTTTTTCCAACTGTTTGACCATTCCAATAATATGGCAATATTACAAAATAGCCAACAAGTAAAAAACCATTTAAAACATTAAACATAATAATTTCTTTATCCATATCATGATTAATATCAGCCTGTTTATGAATATAAGTATCTAAATTTATTTCTTCATTAACAAATGAATCTGTTACATCATTTAATTCTTGACTTAATTTTTTATAATTACTACTTGTATTAAAAAAAATCGTTATGAATGAAAATGCTAAACTAACAATAATCATGTCTATTATATAGGCAAATGCTCTTTCCTTAAATTTGCTCATCTTCATTTTCCTTTCCATATTCATCAAGTATTTTCTCAATTTCATTATATGTTTTACACTCAAATATTTTTTTCTTTATCATATTACTACCATTTAATCCTTTTAAATACCAAGCAATAAACATACGCATCTCTAACATGGCAACTTTTTCTGGTTTAGTTTCAATTAAATATTGATAATGTTTTTTTATCATACTAAGTTTTTCTTGTTTAGATACCTTTTCTGGTAATTTACCTGATTCTAAATATTCAATAGTTTGTTTAATTAACCAAGGATTACCAAGAAGTCCTCGTCCTATCATAATAGCATCACAACCTGTTTCATCAAGCATCTTTTTAGCATCAAAGCATGTCTTTATATCACCATTACCAATAACAGGTATTTTAACGGCATCTTTTACCATTTTAATTACATGCCAGTCGGCATTACCATTATACTGTTGTGATCTTGTTCTTGGATGAACAGCAATAGCGCTTGCCCCTGCTTTTTCACACATTTTAGCAATCTCTACAGCATTTATACTATTACTATCCCAACCACTTCGTATTTTGACCGTAACAGGAATACTTACGCTTTCCCTAACAGCTTTTACTATTTCATAAACTTTTTCTGGATTTTTTAAAAGAGCACTACCTGCTTGATTTCTAAGTGCAACCTTAGGAACAGGACAACCCATATTAATATCAATAATATCTGGTTTCATTGTTTGCTCAATATATTTAGCGGCTTTAACAAATGATTCTTTATCACTACCAAATATTTGTTGAACTATAGGTCTTTCTTCATCTTTCATATAAAGCATATTAATGGTTTTTTCATTACCATAAGTAATGGCTTTATCACTAACCATTTCTGCATATACTAATCCAGCACCCATTTGTTTGATAATTGTTCGATAAGCACTATTAGATATACCTGCCATAGGGGCCATAACAACTTGGTTTTTAATTTCAACATTACCAATTTTCCACATAAAACCACCTATAAGCATTATACAGAATCTTTGCTTATATTTCAAGGTAAACAAACAATTTAAACACAATATTTACTATTAACAATCTTGTTCTATAAATTCATATGTATATACATTACCACTATTTTTATTTTCATCAATTAGTGCTACATTAACATATGAACATTTTGAAACTTTATTATTATTATTTAAATCAACAACTTCATTATCTAAATAACCATTATTATATAACTGTTCTATTGTTACCTTCACATTTTCTGTATTTCCACCACGTTTTGGTAACATATCTTTATTATCTATAGCCCAATTTTGAGCCGATAAAATAATTTGTTTCTTTTGACTTTCATTTAAATCTTTTTTAGCATTTTTAATAATACTATTAATTGGTATAGTTGCAAGGGCTGTAAGAATTGCTATTAAGACAATTACACCTGATAATTCAATTAATGTAAAACCTTTCTTATTCATAAGTTTCTCCTCTCATATTTTGACTTGATAATTATATTATATCATTATTTTTTATGGTTACATCCTTTTTTGTAATAAAATACAGAATTACCATCATAATGATAAATGGCATATGCATAACATAACGATATGATTGATGGTGTGCTGCTAATAATAAGGTTATATTATTAATAACACAGGGTAATAAAATTAATAAATATTTTGCTTTTTTTAAATATATTAAATAGAAACACAAAATAAATAAAATAAATGTATAAATTCCCGCTCTATAAAATAATGCATCAGTAATTTTATTGTTACCTAAAAATAATAATGATTTATGTAATAATCTTGTAACTATATTATCATTTCTTTTTAAATTATATGAACTAGCCCAATCATTTCCATATTCATCATATATTAAATGATATTTATATGTTGGGATATCATCACTACCGAAAATATTCCATAAAATATTTGTTCCATATAGTCTATCTTTTGTAAGTAAAAGAGGATGTCTAAAGACATTTTTCATATACAAATTCATAATTTTATTAATATCTAATTCTTTATAAAATAAACTACCATCGTTATAAAAAATTAATCTATCAATATTATATTTATCATATCCAACTTGCCATAAGCTTTTTTCCATAATAGATTCTAAATATGAACTATCATTATCATCTAATTTATCATTTACATACAAATAATCTAGTCCATGTAGCATCGTTGTTATAGTAAAATTCTCTGGTGTCTTATATACATCTAGTTTATATCTTAAATATTCTCTTGTACCAAGTAACGAAGAAATAATCAATATGGATATAATTATATGGCCTATTCTTTTATCTTTAATAAAGCTAACAAATAAACTAGCAAGAATAATAATAGAAATAAATAATCCATTATGTCTAAAGAAAATAAGAAGAACAAGTAAAAAACTAAATAAAATAATATTTAATTTATGTTTATAAAATAATTCTTTACTATCATAAAATTTTATTAAATAAAAGGTAACAGAAACTAAAACAATAACATAATCAACATCTTTAACAAGTGTCATTATATATACAATATTCACTGGATTAATAATAAATAAAAAGGTAATTAAGTAACAAATTTTAATTTTTAACCCTTTCTTATAAAGAAAATCTAATATCCAGGATAATAAAAAGGAAATAGAAAATATTCTTATATATATTAATCCACTATTAGAATGAAAAATAGTATTAAACAACTTTATCCATAGAGTATGCATAAATGGGTGCCAATCATCAAATACTTTAGTTTCCGTAATAATTTTTAGTTGCATTGTTCCATCAGGATGAGCATAACAATCTCCTATAAAATATTTTATTAGAATTAATGAAAGAAACACAATTGTGAATATAATATATTTATGCCAATTATTATACGACTCGCTCTTTTTATAATTAAATTTAAATTTATGAAAGAAGAAATATAAAACAATATAATTCATTATCAAAAAATTTATTTCAAAAAATAATATATCAAAAGAAAATTTATTAATAATAATATTTCCTGTTAAACAAAATGTTGTACAAAAAGAACAAATAATAATTAATATATCTTTTAAATTAAATTTTTTAAATTTTTTATCAATGAATAAACTAAATAAAAGTAAAAGAAAAAATATCGTAATTTTATATATTAAAGTTAGATTTATTACCATACTATATTCTATAGATAAGAGTCCTAAAAAAACAAAAACCTTTTTTAAATTAAAGTTTATAAGTAAAACATAAATCATAGTAACCATATATAGCATAGACACAACTGATAAATAGATATTAAAGTTATCAACATTATCATAATCATATGTATAATATCGCTTATTATAATCACTAAATATATTATTATCATTATATTCTCTTTTAGAAATACTTATATAGGTACCATTAATCATAATATTTTTTTCATTTTCATCTTTTTCAAATAGTATCCTAATCTGCTTATTATAATTTGAAGAAAATTCATAATTTTTATTTTGATTAATAGTATAATAATATTTATTAGTGAGTTTATTCGTTGTATTATAATCGGTGAGAATTTCATCATTATTGTCAGATATAACCTGTTTTTCATTATTAAGAAAAAGAGATAATTTTACATCATTAATATCATTGTTTTTAATAATTATTTTCTCATTTTTATAACCGTATAGAAAACTATTGGGAATATAAATAATACAAATAAAAGCAAGTAATATACTAAATAAAAAACGTTTTAAGTTAAATTTATATTTATTATTTTTTAAAATATAATAGGAAAATAATGTTATTAAAAAGAATACAAAAAAAGCATTAATATTAAACCCATAATTAAAATAACTATAAATAAAACTAAATAATAAACAAATAATATACAATAAATATTTCATATAACTACCTCTATCATTATTGTACCATATATTTTAGTTTACTAAAGAAAAAAATAGTTTATTTAAACTATTTTTTATTACTAAATTTTATTTTTTTTGTTTTTATAGTAGTACCACATATGTCGCAAGTTTTTTCATATGTTTCTCTTATAAGTCTTATCTTACCAAAGCTAAATTTATCTTCAAAACAATTCCATTTTGTTCCAAAATAATGTCCTTCTTGTTGGCATTGTAGTTTTATTTGTTTTTCAACAGAAACTAATTTATTACGTAATCTTTTTAATTCCTCTGCATGATCTTGTAAATTCTCTAAATTTCTAATTTCATTATTCAAATTTTCTTTTTTTAAGAGTAATTCTAAATTCATCTTAATCACCTTCTATTATTATATTAAATTAGAAACATTTTGATTAATATTTTTTTATCATTTTATATAAATTTTTATTATTGTATAGATAAAAACATAAAAACGACCTTTTGATAAGTCGCTTATTTTCTTATATGGTAGTCTGTACGGGTTTCGAACCCGTGAATACGAGCTTGAGAGGCGCGCGTGTTAAACCACTTCACCAACAGACCATTTAACGAATAGAACATGTTAATTTTAACATAAAAACATACTATTTACAAGTATATTTTTAAATTATTAATTGATATCCTGAAAAAAAAGAAAGTGAAAACTAATTCAACTTTCCTATATATTCTTTAAACATACCTATTCTTTTAATTATTCTATCTTTACCTAAGATATTTAAAATGTCATATAAATTTGGTGTTTCTTTTTTAGAAGTAACTACTACCCTGATTAATTCACATACATCTCCAACATGCCCCTTATACATTTCAGGATTTTGTTTATATGTTTTTACATCAGTATAACCATTATTAAAAGATAATTCTTTTATTTTATTAAACCATTCTTCATTTGTATCTGATGAATTATAGTATTCATTAACATATGTTTCCAATAAATTAATA
This sequence comes from uncultured Mycoplasmatota bacterium, assembly GCA_900547995.1. Classification (GTDB taxonomy): domain Bacteria; phylum Bacillota_I; class Bacilli_A; order RF39; family UBA660; genus UMGS1045. The sequence goes on along the minus strand of URIY01000036.1, from coordinate 4,991 downwards.
TCTTTTATTTTAAACTCTATACCATCATATAATTCATTTAATGATTTAGTATCATAATATTCATCATACATATACCAAATATTATTCTTTATTTCACTGTAGCAAGCGAAATCTTTTCTTGGTTTTTTTTGTTCTCTTTCGATATTAAGAACTGCAATTGTATAATCTTTATATTTATTAATCAATTCATTAAAACCTTTATCAAATTCTTTAGACCAATTATCTAAGTTATCAAACATTTCTCTAGCACTTAATCTACTTAAATAATTTTTAGAGATATTAATTAATTTTTCGATATCAAATAATGATCCACCACTTGTACACATCTTATTAAATGTAAAAGTGAAATCATTATAATTCTTATCTTGATTTTTCAAGAACCATTCATCAAAATTAGAATTTAATAGAGTTGCAAAATATAATTTAACTGCTTCTACTGGAATACCTCTTTCATGATAAAAAGCAACAGCTGCTTCAGGATCTTTTCTCTTACTAAGTTTTCTAACTACTTCTCCGTCTTTTTTATTTAAAGGAAGTAAATGAGCAAACTTAGGAGCTTCAAATCCACAGGCATTCCATAGTTCTAAATGAAAGGGAACAGATGATATATAAGAATCATCTCTAGTAACAGTAGTAACTCTCATAAAATGGTCATCACATACATGAGCAAAGGCATAGGGAGGTACTCCATCTGATTTAAGTAATACTTGATCTAAGTCATTTTGAGGTAATTCAATCGTACCCTTAATTAAATCTTTAAAAGTGAATTTTTTATTAAAATCACCCATAGATTTTAATCTTAATACCCACTTATCACCATTGTCAATATGTTTTTTTACTTCTTCATAACTTAAATTACGACATTTAGCATATTTACCATAATAACCAATTCTATCTTTACAAGCCTCTTGTTCTTCTCTCATATGACATAAATCATCTTCAGAACAAAAACATGGATATGCTCTACCAATAGAAACCAAATATTTAGCGACTGCATGATAAATATCTTTACGCTGACTTTGAATATATGGCCCATACTCACCACCATTAACAGGACCTTCATCAACTTTATAATTATATTCTTTTAAATCACTAATAATTAAATTAACACCATCATCAATAGCTCTTTTATCATCAGTATCTTCAATTCTTAAAATAAATACACCGTTAGTTTGATGAGCAAATCTTTCTGGTACAAATGAAGCAAATAAATTCCCCATATGCATTCTTCCTGTTGGGCTTGGTGCAAATCTCGTAACACAAGCATTCGCGTCTAAATTACGTTTAGGATATTTTTCCTCATAATATGTTAAGTCCTTATCAACATTTGGAAAAAGTAAATTTGCTAAATCTTTATTATTCATAAAAAATATCTCCTTCTATAAAAAACTCTTGCATGGCAAGAGAATATATCATTTGGCTGCCTCAATTAGATTCGAACTAATGATCACGGAGTCAGAGTCCGTTGCCTTACCGCTTGGCCATGAGGCAATACATATTTATTATAAAACAAGAAATATAATAACGCAAGTAGTTATATTTAAAGATATTAAATTTATGTATATAAAAAAGTTGCAACTATTAATTACAACTTTTTTAATGCAACTTATCTGTTGCCTTAGCATTTAAATCAAGACCAGCCACTCTTCCTTTTTTATATGCATAATAACCAGCAGATCCTATCATAGCTGCATTATCTGTACAGTATTTTATTTCTGGAACAATTAGTTCAAAATGCTCATTTTTACTTAATTGTTCAAATTTTTCTCTTAATCCTTTATTAGCAGCTACTCCACCAGCAATTATTAAGCGATGCACATTATATTTTTTTAGTGCCCTCATCGTTTTTTTAGTTAATATTTCAACAACTCTATTTTGAAAAGAAGTGGCTAAGTCTTCAGGAACAATAGCAATTTTCTTTTGATCTAAATTATGTTTCACATTAATAACAGCACTCTTTAATCCACTAAAGCTAAAATCAAAGGAATCATCATCAAGAGGTAAAGGAAGATTATAACTATCATTACCTATATGAGCAAGTTTATCGACATTAGGTCCACCTGGATATGGTATACCAATAACGCGTGCCACTTTATCATATGCCTCACCAACTGCATCATCTAATGTTCCACCAATCTTTTCAAATGAATAATCTTCTTTCATATATATAAGTTCTGTATGTCCACCACTTACAACAAGAGCAATAAGTGGAAATTCTAATCTTTTGACCAAGTTATTGGCATATATATGACCAGCAATATGATGAACAGGTATTAGCGGTTTACCTGTTACAAGAGCAAGTGTTTTAGCAGCCTGCAAACCAATTAATAATGATCCAATTAAACCTGGACCATATGTTACCGCGATGGCATCTATTTGTTCAAGTTTCATTTGTGCCTTATTAAAAAGTTCTTCAAAAACCATTGTTATACTCTCTACATGCATACGACTAGCAATTTCAGGCACAACACCACCAAAAGATGCATGAGTATCCATTTGTGACAAAACAACAGTAGCAATCTCTTCAGTACCATTTTTTATAATTGCTGCACTTGTTTCATCACAACTTGATTCTATCGCAAGGATATACATATCTTTCATACATCAAAACCTCCTAATCATCATAATCGCATCTACACCATCTGGATAATAATTCTTTCTAACACTTACATCACAAAACTTATTTTTATGATAAAAATCAATCGCAACATTATTTTTACTAGAAACCTCTAAAGTAATATTTTCAATATTCTTATTATTTTCTATTAAAAAATCAAGCATTTTAGTTGCAAGACCCATTCGCCTATATTTATCATCTACAATGATATAATTAATTTCAATCCGATTATCAAAAAAACTATAATCTATAACGCCAACTATTTTTTTATCTAATTCATATATAAGAAACTTAACAAAAGGGTTATTAAATTCATTATAAACATTGATATTAAAAGAACTCATTAAAAAATTAACATATTCTAAATCATTAAGTGTTGCTTCTCGTATCATAATCTAGATTCTTCAGCTTCAGTTCTCTTTAAATAATTTGGCTTTATTGCATGACAACTTATTTCATTATCATTTTGATGTTTATTTATTATTCTCATTACATCATATTTTGGTTTAATAAGATTAGATAAATCAAAGTTATCATATGAAACAAATGTATATGAATCATCCAATTTATCTTTTAAGTCATTAATACTTGTATAAGCATCAGCAATAACTATATTTAAATTTGTATCATACACTCCACCAAATACTTTATCATGTCTTGCATCAATAAATGGTATTACATATTTTGTTTTCACATTTGTTGTTGCCATAAATTCTAAACTTGAAATAGGTATAATTCCTTTACCAAGAGACCAAGCAAGCATTTTACAAACTGTAAGACCAATTCTAATACCTGTAAAAGATCCAGGTCCAACTGTTGCATATATTTTATCAATTTCATTAACATCAACATTATTTTTTTTCAATAATGAATTAATTGAAGGTAAAAGTAATTCAGAAAAATTAGCCTCTGCCATCAAATTTGTATAATCCATAAGTTGTTTGTCTTTTATTAATGCAACATACATAGATTTATATGATGTATCAACAAATAAACTAATCATAATACAGCCTCACACAAATCTTCATACTTTTTACCATATGGCCTTAGTATAAGTAATCTTTTATTTTCATCAAGTATTTTAAACTTAATATCTAATCTTTCTTTAGGTAAGATATCTTTAATAGTTTCAGACCATTCAATAACAACTACTCCACCTTTTGTGAAATATTCTTCAATTCCAATTCCATCAGTTTTACCATCAAGTCTATAAACATCCATATGATAAAGTGGTAATTCACCATCATACTCTTTAATAATAGTAAAAGTTGGAGAGGTTATTGTTTCATTAATACCAAGTGCATTGGCTATTCCTTTAGTAAAAACAGTTTTACCACTGCCAAGTTCACCATCTAAACAAATAATCATATTTGGAAATTTTTCTGATTCGAAATTTTGTGCTAATTCAATTGTATCTCTTTCACTATGAGTCGTAAATTTATATTCCATATTTTATCACCAAATTTATTATATCAAAATAATAGTTAATAATACAAGATTATTTATTACAATTTGTATACTAACCTTTTTTCTTTATTTACTCTATTAGAAAGTGTGTCAATCGTGTTTTGAATATCATCTTTAATAATTAAAAATAAATCATCACATTTTTTTAATGTTTGATATTTATATAGATAATTTAATATTTTTAGTAAATCAGTATCTTCTAATTTACATTTTTCTTCATAGTAATATCCATCACGGCAATAAATATTGCTTACCTTTATAATAGATTTTTTTTTACAATATTTATTATCTATTTCAATCTCAGTATCATACTTTCCATTATATACTTTTGAAGATAATGGTATAAAATAAACTTTATCCTCAAAAAGAGAAACTACTAAACAAGGTCTACCAAATTTATGAGAATGATCAACAGCCTCATCACCATTTTTAAAAATAATATCTTTAACAATAATAATACTGCCCACTGTATACATAATTCACCTTCTAAAAAAAAATATATACAAAAAAAATTGGCAACTACCTATTTTCGCGATTAACTATCTTCGGCGTGAAAGTGCTTAACTTCTGTGTTCGGGATGGGAACAGGTGTATCCACTTTGCTATCGTTACCAATTTACTTTTTTGAGAAATAATTCTCTGAAAACATGATAATGTGTCTCTCATAAATTATTTATGAAAAATTTTATGATTAAATCCTCGATCTATTAGTACTAGTCAGCTCAACATGTTGCCATGCTTCCACCTCTAGCCTATCAACCAGTTAGTCTTTCTGGGATCTTACTTTATTAAAAATGGGAAAACTCATCTTGAAGTTGGCTTCCCGCTTAGATGCTTTCAGCGGTTATCCATTCCATACATAGCTACTCTGCACTGCAACTGGCGTTACAACAGATACACCAGAGGT
>URIY01000035.1 GCA_900547995.1 uncultured Mycoplasmatota bacterium | reverse complement strand
GCAAGACTTATTTCAGTTTGTTAATTAAAAACGGAATTTCAAATTAAATTTCAGGCTTTTTTTCTTTAAATGCCTATATATATTGATAATTTCTTTAAAATATAATATAATTTAAGTGTAAATATAAAGAGGAGGATTTATGAAGAAACTAAAATACTTAGTTGCTGCATTGTTCATTGGTGCAGTTACACTAACTGGTTGTGGTAAGAAAGAAACTATTAGTCCAGAAGATGCTATTAAAAAGGCACAAAATGCAATGAAAACGGTTGATAACTATAAGATGGACATGAGTATTGATGCTGGTATTAAGGCACAAGGAATGTCACTTGAAGTCAATTTTTCTCTTAATGGTACTATTGATGAGAAAAATGGTAAAGCCAAAATGACTATGACTGCAAATGCGCTTGGAATGGATATTAATACTGAAATGTATACTGATACTAAGAGTGAAAAAGGAAAAAATATTTCATATGCTAAGCAAGAAGATGGAACATGGAAGAAAAGCGTATCTGATAGTACGGAAGTAAATGCCGATGTATCAAATGCCATGTTAGAAGTTATTAATTCTGGTAGTAATGTAAAATCTGTAAAGGCAGATAGTAAAGATGTTAATACATATGAAATAACAATATCAGCTGAAAAACTTGCAAGTCTTATGGACATGGCTGGTACAAATGATGTAACTTCTATAGACGCTAGTAGTTTAAAAGGAAATGTTGTATTAAGGGTAAGTATTGATAAGAAAACCAATAATTTTACTAAATTATATATGGATATGAAAGACTTACTTTCATCTGCAATGTCTGAAAATGAAGATATCAAATTGGAAATTAGTAAGGCTGAATTTGCTATTAATTTCTCTGATTATAACAAAGCAGGAGATGTTACTATTCCATCAAATGTAATTGAAAATGCTACTGAAGATGATGATGACTACAATTTTGATGATGATGATTTTAATTTTAATACAACTGAGTTTGATGAAAGTGATTATGAAAAGGTACTAAAATGTACATATACAGAAACAAATGAAGACGTAAAAGGTGAGGCTGTTATGAATGTTGGCTTTAAAAATTCTATAGCAACTACTATTTACTCTGAACAAAAATATACATTTAATTCTGCTGAAGAAGCTGAGGCTTTCTACGATGATTATGAAACAGAAGATGGCGAAAATATTAGTCGCACAGATAATGTTGTTTCTGTAACATCTATTATTGAAAAAGAAGATGATGATGAAGAAATGAGTTATGAAGAGGCTAAAAGTTCTATAGAAGCAGAAGGGTTTACTTGTGAATAAGAGACAATGAAAATTGTCTTTTTTCTATGCTTTTTTGTACACTTTTTATGACAAATGCATAAATTACATTGAGGGGTGATTAATGTGGCCGTTTTTAAGGAAATAGTTACAAAAGCAATTATTGGAAAAGGCAAAAAATATTTCAAAAATAATTACAGCATTAAAGCAGATGATAATCCATCAACCGTTCTAGGTTGCTGGGTAATTAACCATAAATTTAAGGGGTATAAATCAGGCGATAAAATAGGTGTTGATGGATCATATGATGTAAATATTTGGTATTCATATGATAATGATAGCAAAACGACTGTTATAAATAAAAAAGTAGAGTATAATGATTTATTTAATGTTAGAACAAAAGCTAGTGCTGATTTATCGGGTGATACAGATATTATTGTAAGAACATTAAAGCAGCCAACATGCTCAAAAGTAGAAATAGGAAATGATGGTAATATTGAATTTGTTATTGAAAAAGAACTTGGTGTTGAAATTGTTGGAGAAACAAAAATGAAAATAGCAATCGAAGAAGACGAAGAACCATGGGATGTTGTAGATGATGAAGTAACAGATGAAGATTTGAATGAAATTGATAATAATGTTAGTGAGGATTACATAAAATAAAATGTCAACTAAAAATGGTTGACATTTTTAATATATTTTGTTATTATTAATACAGTGAATGGAGGGAAAAATATGGCAGTTAAAATTAGACTTAAAAGAATGGGTGCTAAACAAAGACCATTTTATCGTATTGTTGTAGCTGATTCAAGAAGTCCAAGAGATGGACGTTTTATTGAAGAAATTGGTACATATAATCCAATTGTTGAACCAGCTGAAATTAAATTTGACAAGGATGCTGCTAAAAAATGGATTAGTAATGGTGCACAACCAACTGATACAGTTAGAGCATTATTTAGAAAAACTGGACTTTTAGAAGAAATTCATAAAGAAAAGATAAGTAAATAATGAATGTAGTAAATTTAACTGAATTTTTAGTTAAAAGTGTTTCTAAAAAACCAGATATGATTTCAGTAAAAAAAATTGAAGATGATGATAATTTTATTATACAAGTTATGGTTCCATCTGATGAAATAGCAACAATTATTGGTAAAAATGGTGTGATTGCTAGTTCTATTAGAAATATTGTAAATCTTGCAGCGTATAATGAAGGATTATCAAATGTAAAAGTAATGATTGACTCATTTTAAGGACTTAGGTCCTTTTTTTCTTGTATATTTATATTATTTATACTATAATATATTATAGAGTAGATGGTGAGGTAAGATTAATGCTTGACAGTAATTATAAGATTCCTTCACATGTCGCTATTATATTAGATGGCAATGGAAGATGGGCAACAAAAAGAGGATTAAAGAGAAGTATGGGGCATAAAGAGGGTTTTGAAACTCTTAAAAATATATCTAATTATATATTTTCAAAAGGTGTAAAGATTTTAAGTGTTTTTGCTTTTTCAACCGAAAACTTTAAACGAGATAAAGAAGAAGTGAATTATTTAATGAATTTATTTATTAAAAATTTTAAAAAATTGATAAATAAAAAGAATGATGCTAAAATTGTTTTTTCAGGGAGAAGAGATAATTTATCAAAAGAAATATTAGATGCTATTGAAGAAACGGAAGAGAAAACAAAAAATAATAAAAGTCATATATTTAATATTTGTTTTAATTATGGTGGTAGGGCTGATATTATTGATGCAACTAAAAAGATTGTAGATGACTGCCAAAAGGGAAAATTAGATATAAATAATTTAACGGAAGATGTTTATACGCAATATTTATATAACGGTATTCCAGATATTGACTTATTAATTAGAACTAGTGGAGAGGTTAGAATAAGTAATTTTATGTTGTATCAAGCAGCATACGCAGAAATGTATTTTCCAAGTACATTATTTCCAGATTTTTCAAATGATGATTTTGATTTAGCACTTGATGCATATAATAAAAGAGATCGCAGATTTGGAGGTATAAATTATGAAAAAAAGAATAATTAGCGCCATTATATTATGTGCAATATTAATACCATGCTTAATTCTTGGTGGTCTTGCTTTTGATATGGCTGTATATTTAATTGCTATGCTTTCTTTAAAAGAGTTTTTATCAATTAAGGAAGAAAAGAAAATAATGCCTAATTTTATAAAAGTAGTGTGTTATATAATAATGACTTTCATTATTTTTGGTATAACGCGTTTTAGTGATAATGAATTTTTAATTGATTTTCGTATTATATCAGGATTATTTTTAATATTATTAACACCAACCATTTTATATCATGAATCAAAAATATATAGTATAAATGATGCTTTTTATTTAATTGGTGGAATTCTTTTTTTAGGTACTGCTTTTTCATCCTTGCTAATATTAAGAAATCAAAGCATAAATTTAGTAATATATTTATTATTAATAACTGTTTTAACTGATACGTATGCTTATTTTGGAGGTTATTATATTGGAAAACATCATTTGATACCAGAAGTTTCACCAAAGAAAACATGGGAAGGTGCTATTATAGGTACATTATTTGCTGTATTTACAGCAACCCTTTTTTACCATAATATTGTAAATACAAATGCTTCACTTTGGATCATCATTTGTATTACTTTATTTTTATCAGTTATTGGTCAATTTGGCGATTTAGTTTTTTCATCTATTAAAAGATATTTTGGAAAGAAAGACTTTTCTAATTTAATACCTGGTCATGGTGGTATACTTGATAGATTTGATAGCATTATTTTTGTTATTTTAGGATATATGTTTGTTTTTACATTAATATAGGAAAGAGGTAAATATGGCAATAATATATTTTATATTAATATTAACAATTGTAGTATGTATTCATGAATTTGGGCATTTCTTATTTGCTAAAAAAGCAGGTGTATATGTATATGAATTTTCTATAGGAATGGGTCCGCGTTTATTTAAATTCAAAAGAAAAAATGATGAAACTGAGTATTCTATTAGATTACTTCCAATAGGTGGTTTTGTTCAAATGGCTGGAGAATCTGGTGATGAGGAATCAGATATTCCTAAAGATAAAAATTTGCAATCTAAAACATGGGGTCAAAAGTTAATAATAATGCTTGCAGGTATATTATTTAATTTTATACTAGCAATTGTAATATTATTTATTGTTGGTCTTGCAAATGGTTGTGAAACAAGTAAACCGTATCTTGCAGGAATAGATGAAAATAATACTCTTTATAGTTTAGGATTAAGAAATGATGATTTGATTACTTCTATAAATGGTAAAAAAATAAGTACAACAGATCGTTTAATGCTTGAATATCAAGTTGCCTATGGTAAAGATATTACACTTGGTGTGAAAGATAAAGATGGAGAAATTAAAAAAGTAACAATTACTCCTCAAAAAAATGAAGACGATAATGGTAAAGCTACATATACTTATGGTTTTAGTTTGAAAAGCAATATAGAACATGGTTTCTTTGCAGCTATTAAGTATGCATTTACAAAGTTTTTTAGTTTGATGTGGCAAATGTTATTAATAATATGGTATTTAATAACTGGTAAACTTAGTATATCTAATTTATCTGGACCAATAGGTATTTTTACAACAGTGAAAGAGGCATCAAAATATGGTTTTATTAACCTTGTATATTTAACAGGTTATATATCACTAAATCTAGGTTTTATGAATTTACTTCCAATACCTGCTTTAGATGGATGTCGTTCATTGTTCCTTATTATAGGAAAAATAATAGGTAAACCTGTTAATCCAAAAGTAGAAAATGCTATTCATACAGTTGGTTTTTCATTACTTATGATTTTAATTATTTTTGTTTCATATAATGATATATTAGGACTAATAAAGTAGGTGATAAAAATGCAAACAAAAGAAGACACAAGAAGAGTAGTAGATTTATGTTCAAATTATTATTCAATAATTGAAGAACCAGTTGCTAAGGATGATGTTATTACAAAAGAATTATGGGAAACATATAAATTTATGATTAAAAATACTAATCCAAATGATAATAAAAAATTAGATCAAATAATTTTATTTGATGAAAGTTTATATTTATATTTTAATAATGAAAAATTTAAAGAAAAGTTTTTATTAGAATTTAATCAATTAGACCCTAATATAACAATAGAAACATCATTATGTAATAGTTATCTTGAATTTAAACGTGACCCTCAAAATAAGGTTAGTAACACTAAATGGATATAAAATATGTTTAAAAAAGCATATTTTTAATAGTATAATAAAAACAAGCTCAATTGCTTGTTTTTATTCCTTGATATGAATCTCTTTTAACCATTTCTTTGTCTATATCATTTAAAACACAAAATTTTTTCACTAACCAGTTTGGCTCAATTAAATCATCAATACTAGGATCACCTGTAATTCTATTTATAACAATATTTTCATTTATATATTCAAGTTGATCGCATACAATATCAATATATTCTTCCTTCGTTAATACATGGAATGGTTTTTCATTATATATTTTGGCTAATTTTGTCCCTTTTAAAATATGTAACATATGTATTTTAATACCTTGTATATCTAGTTTATTTAAGTATTTCGCTGTTTCAATCATCATTTCTTTTGTTTCGTATGGAAGACCATTAATAATATGAACAACAACATTTATGTTTCTGTCTCTAAGTTTTTTTACCATTTTTTCAAAACATTCTAAGGTATGACATCTATTAATTAATTTGGTCGTTGATTCATGAATAGTTTGGAGTCCAAGTTCTATTGTTAAATAAGTCTTTTTACTTAATTCTGTTAGATAATCTAAACACTCATCACTGATTGCATCTGCTCTTGTTGCAATATTTAATCCAACAACATTTGGAAGTTTTAAAATGGTTTCATATTTTTCCTTCAAGACATTTACAGGAGCATATGTATTAGTATGGGCTTGAAAATAACCAATATATTTGGCTTCAAGCCACTTTTTATGTATTATTTCTTTGACAGTATTAAATTGCTTAACTAAATTATCGTTTGGATTTCCTGCATAATCACCACTACCAGATGATGAACAATATATACATCCTCCATATCCAACTGTTCCATCAATATTTGGACAACTAAAGCCTGCATTTAAACTTACTTTAAATACTTTACTATTGAATTTGTTTTTATAAAAATAATCTAAAGTATGATATCTTTTATTGGAATTACTATATTTAAATTTATTTTCCATTATTGATAATACCTCGTATACGTTTTAGAATCATCTATTAATTTAAAATTATTTTTTACATATTCAAAAGTACAAAGCACTTTTTCACATTCATTGTTACCTACATCTAGTAATTTTCTATAATCATTATTAAAAATGATAGAAATATATTGTATAAGATATAAAGTAACTGGATAGAAAAAAGCTTTTCTTTGGTTGTCATTATTTAGTCTTTCATTGATACATAGTAGAATGGCTGGTATATCCTTTTCAATAGTAACAAATTTAGCATTTAAATCAAATAAAAGTAGTTTGTTTAATAAATATTCTGTTAATTCTTTTTCAAAATTTAAGTAGTGATTATATAAATCTAGTTCGTTTACTTTTTCATTAAAAATTTTATCATTTAATACATCACATATATCATAAGTATTTGGCATAATAGTACCTCCTTAATTAAAAATTATATCATGTAAAATACTAATTTACAAATATATATCTTTTTAGTATAATAATATTGGGTGTAAGAGTGAAAAAAGTACTAATTAAAATTATAAAGATTTATCAAAAAATACCAGGAAATTTTCATTATGCTTGTAAACATATACCAACATGTTCTAATTATGCCATAGAAGCAATCGATAGATTTGGTTCTATAAAAGGAACTTTTTTATCCATAAAAAGAATTTTGAAATGTAATCCATTTAGTCATGGTGGTATTGATTTAGTACCTGAAAGGAGTAAAAAGGGTGAAAAGAATAATTAAGGTATGCAGTTTATTTTTATTTATAGTTTTATTATCAGGATGCTTTAAAAGAGACAATTTTGAGGGTATAGATATTAGTACAACTGTTTATCCAATTGAATATATTACGGATAGACTATATGGTAAAAATAGTACAATTACAAGTATTTATCCAAGTGGAGTAAAAGTATCAGAATATAAATTGTCTGAAAAACAAGTTAAAGATTATAGTAAAACAAATTTATTTATATTTGATGGAATAAGCAGTGAAAAAAATTATGTTTCGGAATTTTTTAAACATAATAAATCATTAAAGATAATTGATGCGACATCTAGTATGGAAGCTGAAAATGGAAATGAGGCTTTATGGCTTGATCCATCTAACTTCTTGATGATGGCACAAAATATAAGATATGGTCTTAGTCAATATATTGATAATCATTATCTTAAAAATGAAATTGATGATAATTATAGTAAATTAAAGGAAGAAATTTCTAGATTAGATGCATCAATATATGAAATTAGTGATAATGCTAGTTTTAAAACACTTGTTGTATCAAGTGACTTATTTAAATTTTTAGAAAAATATGATTTAAATGTCATATCCCTTGAAGAAAATGAAAATTTAACAGAAAAAACAATAGCGGATGTAGTTGATTTAATAAATGATGGTAAAATACAATATATTATTTTAAAGCAAGATGAAGAAATGAATGATACCATAAAGAAAATTGTCAATGAAACAAATGTTGAGGTAGTTTACTATCATATGCTTTCTAATTTAACAGGCGAAGAGAGAAATGCTAAAAAAGATTATATAAGTATCATGTCTGATAATATTGATATACTTAGAAATGAACTTTATGATTAATGCTTTTAGCATTTTTTTTATTGCTTTATTTAAGGAGAAGTGATATTATATTTAGCAAGTGGGGTGTTTACATGGAAGATGAAAATTTTATTCAATTTAAGAAAGCAAAAAACTTGATAAAACAAAAAAAATATGATGAAGCAAATAAAATATTAAAAGATTTATTAAGAAGAGAAACAAATGATAGTATGATAAAATTCGAATATGCAAAAAATTTATTGAATATAAGTAAAGGCAATGTTGCTGAGGTAAAACAATTACTTATACAATTAATAAATACAAAAAGTAAAAGTTTTGCTATACAAGAATTAGGAAAAATATATGCAAAAGAAAACGATTTTGATAAAGCAAAACATTACTTTGAAAAACTATTAAAACATGGTAATGAATCTGGCAATGAAAAGGATGTATTATTTTCAAAGTTAGAATTAGGGAAGTTATATGCCAATGTCAAAAATTTTGAAAAAGCTAAGGAGTATTTTGAACAGCTATTAGGGACATCTAATGAAGACTATGCTTTGTTAGAACTAGGTAAAATGTGTGTTAAAAATGGTGATAATATAAAGGCAAAATATTATTTTAAACAATTAGACAATACACATGCAATGTTAGAATTAGGAAGACTTTATGCTAGTGAAGGTAAAAATGAACAAGCCAAATTATTATTCGAACAATTGTTACAGATTGGTGATGAAAACGATAAAGCATTTGCAACACTAGAACTTGGACGTCTTTATGCTAGCGATGGTGAAAATGAAAAGGCCGAAAACCATTTTAAGTCAATTTTACAAACAGATAATAAAGCATTTGCAATGTTAGAACTAGGAAGACTTTATGCTTGCTGTAATGCTAGTGAAAAAGCTAAGCAGGTATTGGAGCAATTACTAAAAATAGGTAATGGAAATGACAAGACATGTGCATTAATAGAATTGTTAAGGCTTTCTATTAAGAATAAAAAGTATAGTCAAGCATTACAATATTTAGATAAACTTATTACTGTTAATACATCATTAACATCTGATCAAATTAAAAGATATCAATTATTTTTAAAGTTTAAGTTAGGTAAAATTAAAAAAAGTGAATTATCTGAAGATTATTTTGGTAGACAAATGGCTAAATATAATTTAAAAAGTGCTTTGGAATGTATAAGTAGTAATGTTGATATAGATGGAAAAGATATGCATCAAGGTAGATTTAATTCAAACATAAATATACCAGATTTATTTGATATTTGTGATGAGACTATATATGAAATAGAACCATATAGCTATGATGTAGTTGATAAATATATTGTTGCACTAGATTATAACATTGGAATTTCTATGGGAATGGAGACCAATTTAGTAGAGGTTGTTACCATTTCGAATACAAAGGATATAATTACAATGTATCCAGTTTTATCCAAATATAAGAATGTGGCATTTGCTAAAAAGAATAAAACTAAAAAAAGATAAAATTATTAGAGTATGCGTTTAGAAAAGGTGTACTACTATAAATAAAGTAAAAATCTATTTCAAAACTTATTGACATATTAATGACTTTAATGTAGAATTAATGTGTAGTGTTTTGGAGTAGTACTCAAGAGGCTGAAGAGGCGCCCCTGCTAAGGGTGTAGGTCGGGTAACTGGCGCGAAGGTTCAAATCCTTTCTACTCCGCCATTTATGAATTTAAACCGTTATTAACGGTTTTTATTTTAACTTTATATTATTAATGTTATAATAGGAATGGTGAGAATATATGAAAATATTAGATGAACTTAATATTAAAACAAATAATTTAGATCTTTATGAAACAGCCTTTACACATACATCATATGCTAATGAACATAATAAAGAAAGTTATGAAAGACTTGAATATTTAGGTGATGCGGTACTAGAACTTATTATTAGTGAATATCTATACAAATATACAAATCATGCTGAAGGAATTATGACTAAATTAAGGGCACATTATGTTTGTGAAAATGCTCTTTATGAATATTCATTAAAATTAAAACTTAATGAGTATTTAAAACTTGGAAAAGGTGAGGAAGAAAGTGGTGGCAAATTTCGCAAAGCCATCGTTGCAGATATATTTGAAGCCTTTATTGGTGCTATGTATTTAGATCAAGGAATTAATAAAGTTAAATCTTTTATTGATGATAATGTTATACCAATAATTGAAAGTGATGAGTTGGATTTCTTTAATGATTATAAGTCAAAGTTACAAGAATATGTACAAACTGATAAGAGAAGTCTTGAATATGTTATTTTAAATGAGGAAGGACCAGCTCATAATAAAACATTTACCGCTATTGTTAAAATTGATAATATTGTTTATGGAAAAGGTGTTGCTCATAGTAAAAAAGAAGCAGAACAAGAGGCTGCCAAAGATGCTCTTAGAAAGGCTAAAAATGCAGTTCAATAATAGTCTTATAGAAGAAATATTTTTTAATCAAATACTTCCAAATTTAAAAAATGGATCTATTGAAATACCTATTTATAATACTAATTCCAATGGAGATATTTTTACATTTAATGTTCTTGTTGATGCTTATGATGAAACAAGTCCATATTATCTTTGTATTCAAGATAAAGAAAAATTGGTAAATTCATTATATGAATATATGAAAATAATGCTTAGTAATGATTCAAGTATTAATAAGCAAAATATCTATGATAAGATTAAATATTATCTTACTTTATTATGGGTTAATGCTACATACGAAGATTTAAGAAATCCAGTACGATTTATTCAAAAATATATTGATTTTAATAATAATCCTCTTTTTGAAGATGAATTTACTTATGCAAGTAATATTGAATCTTTAAATGATGCTGATATAGATGTTATAATAAAAAGAGAACCTGCAAATATGGAAACACCTTATTCTTTTAATGCTCAAATTAATTTATTTGATAATGGTAAAGAAAACAATTATTATTTGCCATCTATATGTTATGGTATAAGTGGTGACATATGTTATATATATTCGGTTCAAAATAGTGGTATGTTTGCAAGTAATCCTGGATTCGAAAAAAAGATAAAAAGATTACTATATAAAATGAATGAAAATGTTTCATCACATGAAAATGAATATTTTAAAGAATATAAAAGATTAGAAAAACAGGGTAATAATATGGAAGATGAATTTTATCCTGAAAATATTAGTGATGTATCAGTATCTGCTATACTTGCACTTACAGTATTTATGGATTCATTAAATGATATGAACATTAAGAATATAAAAGTTGTACCATTTCTTCCTATTAGATATAAAAATAGGAAATCTGAATATGAGAAAAAGTATCAACTTAAATTAAAACAATTAAAAGTAGATGAAATAAAAGAATTAAAACAAAACTTGGAAGAGAAAAGATTATTAATTCAAAGCAATTTAACTAATAAATTTATAAGAGATTTTATGAGATTAAAACATCATTTTAATGGCATAGGTATATTGTCATATCCTATGGAAGTAGATGAATATCTTTCCATTAATATTAATAATATGGAATGTCATAATAATAAATTAATTGAAAATATACTTTCTAATAAAGTACAAGATGATTATACATTATAAAAAATATATGAAAACTATCTTGTCAAAGTAATATAATTTTAGTAAAATAATTTTGAGAAATGGGTGAGATGAATGGGAAGAGCATATGAAGTTAGAAAAGCAAGTATTCAAAAGACAGGAGCAGCAAGAGGAAAAGTATATTCTCTTTATGCTAAAGAAATATATCAAGCTGCTAAAAATGGAGGAACTGAAGTAACTAGTAATGCTAATTTAAAAAGATTAATTGAAAGAGCAAAAAAGGAACAAGTACCAAGTGATATTATTAAAAGGGCCATTGATAAAGTAAATAGCGGAGTAGATGAAAATTATCAACAAACAACTTATGAAATGTTTGGACCTAGTGGTTCAACACTTGTCATTGATTGTTTAACTGATAATTTAAATAGAAGTATTAGTGAACTTAGAGCCGTTGCCAATAAATGTCATGTAAAAATGGGAGCCCAAGGTAGTGTAACATTTAATTATGATCATTTATGTATTGTTGGCTTTAAAGGACTAACTGAAGAAGAAACTATGGATGCTTTAATTGAAAAAGGTGCCGATTTTGTTGACATGGAACTTGATGGTGACATGATTATTGTATATGGTAATCCTCAAAATCTATATCAAATAAAAGACGCTATTACAAGTAAACTTCCAAATGTTGAATTTGATATTGATGAAATTTCATATATTGCTAAAGAGAAAATATCTTTAAGTGAAGATGATAAAGTAATATTTGACCGTATACTTACACTTTTAGATGATGTAGAAGATGTACAAAATGTATATCATAATGTAGAAATTTAATGAATATAAATAAAAGGTGATGTTAATGAAAAAGGAAAACAATTTATTTAAATTATTAGGAAGTTTTTTCATGGGAATACTTTCCATTGTTATAATTTGTTTGTTTAATATCTTTGTACCTAAATTGGCACCCTTTTTATTTATTTTAATACCTTTTAGTATATTCTTTGGATATGCTTTGTTAAAAGGTAAACTTTCTAAAAAAATTCTAATTATTATGATAATTATATCTATAGTTTATTTATTAGTAACAAGTTTAATAATTATTCCAGTTATTGATATGCTTGAAGTTCATATACCTTTAACTTTTGATAATTTTAATCTTGTATATAAAACTAAAGAAACTAAAGACGCAATTTTAAATAATGCTCTTGCATCTTTAGTATTTAATATAATAGGTAATGTTATTGTTTTTGTAATTGGATATGGTGATATTAAAAATAATAATATTTCTAATAATAATGATAATATAGAATTTTTTGATCCAGATTTATATTAGATATTTTCATAATATCTTTTTTTTGATATACTATTTTTTGAAGATTGGTTATGGTGATGTGTATGGATATTGATATATACTTTGTAGATATAGAAAAGTTTAATTATGATAAATTAATTAGATTATTTAAACAATACGGTATTGATAATCCTTTTCTTAAAGAGTTTAATTATCAAGATGTTTCATATATGATGGGTAGTAATAATTTTGAATCTTATATGGAATGTGAAAAAATAGGTGATAAACAAACTGAATTATCTAATAATATTACAGAAAAATTTATTAGATACATGAAGAGAATTATCGAAAATAAAAATAATAAATTTGTATATAAGTATTCTTGCATGAAATGCGATAATGAATTATATATATACATATTTGCTTTATATTTTGCTAAATACCATAGTGGCTTTATATATAATTCTTTAAAAAAAGATTATGAAGATATTACAGCTATTGAAAATAGTATATCTAATATATTATTAAAATTAGATAATGAAAAGAAGTATGAAAGAAAAATGAGTAATGCTTTTAATGAGTGTATAAAAAAGTATTTTGGTAAATTAGTAAATGATTATGATTTTAAATATAATGCTTTTAGTTTTGAAAAGAAATTTAATAATGATTTACTTATGAAAATTAACTTTAAATTTGGAAGGTTTGCTCATCATAATACTTATTTTGAAAGATATAAATTTATCATAGAAATTTTAATATTAGATAGATACAACAATATTATTTTTGAATCAATAATACCTGAAACCAATTTGTCAAATAAAAAGTATACTTATAATTTTAGTTATGAAGAGGATAGTCAGTTAGAACCAATATTTAATAATATTTATAAATACGTTATTGATTATATATTAAATATCATGATATATTTTGAACTTAAAAATAATTTAAAATCGAAAAGACTGACTGTAAATAGTATTTTTAATAATTTGAAAAAATTTAATTTTAAGATTAATGAAAATGAAGCATGTCGTTTTAAAAATGGATTACTTGAAATAATAAAAATAGAATTAAAGGAAGGTAAAATAGCTGTAAAAGCGGGTATAAAAGTAGTTAGTGGTAGTAAATATTCTTCATCATGGACTTATATTGATTTAAAAAAATTTAATTTTAATAAGAACTGGACAATGGTAAGTCAAAGTTTTGAAGATATTAATAATTTAATTGTTACGTTTGTTATACCCAGTTTTTCTTTAATAAGTAATATAAATGTAGGTGCTAGTTATATTTTAAAATATGATAAAGACTTATTACCACTTGCTCTTTATTATATAAGAAATAATAATTTTGATTTAGGTATACAAACCTTAAATGAATCATTAGAAAAATATAAGTTTTCTATTATAAAAAAACGTGAAATAGAAAATTTAATTAAGTCTTTTCATAATAATAGATTTATCTTAAGAGATAAAATTATTGAAAATGAAAATTTATTTCTAATGAAAATAGGTTATAATGAAAAAGTTATTTAAAAATAACTTTTTTTGTTAAATATACTATGATTTTATGGTACAATAAATTTAGTGAAAATTGTAAGGTAGGTGGGTTTTATGCGCAAAGTTAATGTTTTACCAGCAGATACATATTTTATAACAAATAAAGCCATATTAACCGATTATGATCGAAAAATAATTACCTTACTATATCAACCTATTATTGGAAGTATTGCTGTAAATTTATATTTTACATTTTGGTCACTTTATGAAAATAATAAATTGCTTGAAAGAAATCATTATCAATTAATGACAAGTATGCAACTAAAACTAGAAACAATTGTTTTAGCACGAGAAAAATTAGAAGGAATTGGATTATTAAAAACTTATTATAAAAAGAGTTCTATTAATAATTTTGTATATGAAATTTATAAACCACTTAATGCGTATGAATTTTTTACAAGTCCCCTTTTAAATACCTTACTTATGAATAATGTAGGTAAAGAGCAATATGAAACTATAGTTAATGAATTTAAAAAAGATTATTTTGATTTAACAGGTTATGATAATATAACATGTTCATTTAATGAAATATTTAAAATGACGAGTAATGATGTGTATACTAATATCGAAACAGATATTCAATATAACGTTAAAAATAAGGTTGTTGCAACTAATATTAACATTAATTCTATTATGGATTTAATACCAGATGATATTTTAAATAAAAGAACAATTACTAAAGATTTAGAAGATTTAATTAATAATTTATCTTTTGTATATGATTTAAAAGAAGATAATTTAAGAGATATTATTATTAATTCTATTGATGTATCACATAAAATAGATAAAGAAAAATTAAAAAATAATGCTAGAGGATATTATGAATTTAATAATAGTGGTAGAGCACCTAAAGCCATATATAAAAAAGGTGAAAGTAGCAGCATAGATGGTGCAACTATTAGTAATAAAAATAAAATGATTTATACATTTGAAAATACTAGCCCATATGATTTTTTATGTAGTCGATATGGTGGTGTTAATCCAACAAGACAAGATAAGATGTTACTAGAGTATTTACTTGAAGAATTAAAATTAAATCCAGGCGTCGTAAATGTTATTGTTGATTATGCCCTTGCAAGTAATAATAATAAACTTACTAAAGGATATGTTGAATCAGTAGCATCACAGTTTAAAGTAAGTGGTATTACAACGGTTAAAGAAGCATTAGAATTATCTAAAAAAGAATATAAAAATAAAAAGAGAATTAAGGAATATAATACAAAGAAAATTACTAGTACCCCAGAGTGGACTAATAAAAAAATTGAGTCTGAAGTTGCTACAAAAGAAGAACAAGAAAAAATGTCAAGAATGCTAAAAGAGTTAGTAGGTGGAGCATGAAAAATATTAATGAAAGTATGAATCAATATAATAAGCCATCTAATAATGGCCAGTTATATGGTTATTATGAAGAAGCACTCAAGGATGAAAAATTTAAAAAATTAGTAGATGCTTTAAATATTGATCCTAAAATATTAATGAAATATACATCTAGTTTAGAGGAATCAGCAATCGAATACGATAATTGTATGCATTGTCATAATATACTTGGATGTAAAAATAAAATAAATGGTTATATATATTTGCCTAATATAGATGGTAAAAGAATTAGATTTGATTATGTAGCATGCAAAAAAACACAAAAAAATAATAAAGAAAATAGGTATATGAAAAATGTATATGTTTTTGATATACCTGAGGAGATTAAAAAGGCTAAAATATCAGATATATATATAGAATATAAAGAAAGGTTTAATGTTATAACTTATTTAAATGATTTTATTAAGAATTATGGAAAAAAGGAATCTTTAAAAGGACTATATTTACATGGTAATTTTGGATGTGGTAAAACATATTTAGTAGCCGCCGCTTTTAATGAATTAGCCAAAAAAGGTTATAAAAGTGCAATTGTCTTTTGGCCAGAATTTTTAGGAGATCTAAAGACATCTTTTCAAACAGACTTTAAGGAAAAATTTGACAAAGTTAAAAAAGTTCCACTTCTTCTTATTGATGATATTGGTGCTGAAAATACAACTAATTGGGGAAGAGATGACATTCTTTGCCCACTTCTTCAATATCGTATGGATGAAGGTCTTACAACTTTCTTTACATCTAATATGGATATAAAAAGTCTTGAAGAACATTTTGCAGTGACAAAAGAAAGTGTTCAAGGATTAAAAGCTAAAAGATTAATTGAAAGAGTAAAACAATTAACAACTGATATGGAAATGATGAGTAATAATTTAAGAAAATAGGGGTGCAAGTAGTATGGATAATTTTAATGTTTCATCAAAAAAGAAGCAAATTAAGAGATTGTTAATAAAGAATCATAAAGAAGAATTAAAAACATTTAAAGAAATAATATTAGTAGATGATAACATTGTTCTATTTGATTTATTAAGTCATGTCGTAGTAAGTGAGATAAGTTCTATAAGTTATCAAAATAACTCTAATAATTATAAATGGTTATATACGTGTTTAAGATATATGTTAGAATTAATTACAAAAGATGCATCTGTTAATTCATTTGATTCATTATATAAAGTAGAGAATATAAAAAAACAATTAGAAACCAAGCAAAATGATATAAGAGAAAATACACCAAATAATTTAAAAATATTTTATATAGAAATGCTTGATACGGTTTCTCCTATTGTTCAAATTTTAGAAAAGAACACTTTAAAAGATAAAAGAAATAAGAATAGTCAAAATTGGAATGCATCTTTATATGAATTTGTAAATAAACTAATCTTTAAAATAAAAAATTTTGATTATTTATTTCAATTAGTAAAAGTATATCCTGATTTAGTAAATTGTTACGATAGTAGTGGTAAACCATTAATTTTAATTTTAATAAAAAAGCAAATTAATAATTATAAAAATAACGCCAGTTATCATCGAATTCTTAATTTAAACAGAGCTCTTAATTTAATAATTAATGCGAATACTTTTTATATTGATAATAAACAATTAAGTAATATTTTAACACTTCTTAAAGAAGAAGACACAATTGATGAAACATTAAATCCTGAATTATATAATTTTATTAAAGGTATGAGTAGAAAATTAAAAGATAAAGTAAAAAATCAATCAACACCCCAAAATATAAATGAACTTTTTAAACGCTATCATATAGAGCCATCTGTAAGTGATGAATATGCAAACTTTATTATAAGTAAAGTATATAAAAAGCCTATATTAGATTTTACAAATAAACTTGTTGTTACAATTGATTTATCAAATAAAGTAAGATTATTTGATGATGCCATATCATGTGAAATATTACCAAATGGCAATTATTTGATAGGTGTTTATATTGCTGATGTAGCGTCTAGTGTACATTTAAATAGTGAATTAGATCAAATTGCTTATGAAAGAGCAGAAACAATCTATTTAATAAATGATGTAATTGATATGCTTCCGTTAGATTTAGCATATAAATGTTCTCTTAATACAAATGGAAATAAACAAGCAATTGCTTATTTATTTGAATTTACTAAAGATATTGAATTATATGATTTTCGAGTAGAGAGAGTTATAATTAATATTAATGATAATTTAACCTTTAATTCAGCACAAAAAGAATATCATTGTAATCATATTAGTGAAGTAGGAAAAATGTTAAAAACAATGATAAATTTTAATAATAAATTTGATGAATCATGTTTTTATGATAAAAACTATCATATTGTAAAAGATGAAATAAGAAAAATGAGTGATGAAAAACTATATCATGGAGATAATGATTGTAGTCATTTAATAGCATCTCTTATGATTTTAGTAAATAGGTCTATGGCTAAATTTTTTAATGATAACCATTATCCATTTCTTTATAGAGTAAATAATTCTAATATTGATGAAAAATTAGTGGAAAAAATTAAAAAAGAATTTGGTGGAACACCACTTCCTAAAGAAATTATTAATGGAATAGATAGTATGTATTCTAGATCTAAATATTCATCACATAACACAGGGCATAATGGATTAAAGATAGACGATTATTGTCATACAACTAATCCAATTAGAAGTTATGCATCTCTTTTAACACAAAGAATAATATGCGAGGAGTTTTTAAATGGTGGTCTAACTGATGAAATGATTAGATATTATGAAGATAATCTTTCACATATTGCATCTCATCTAAATGATAAAATTTATTCAGATATGTCATTTAAAGAAGAGTATGATCGAATAGCTAAAAAGAATAGTAAAAGTTTAAGAAAAAAATAACAAATGAGGATTAAAAACCTAATTTTTATCTCATAAAGGTATATGATTTAATATTATTCATATAGGAAGGACATAGTGATATTTGTGGAAATAGATTTTAAAAAAATAGAAAAGATATATGGAATAGAAATGCTAGAATTAGTAAGAGATAATTTTAATGATATAACCA
>URIY01000034.1 GCA_900547995.1 uncultured Mycoplasmatota bacterium | reverse complement strand
TATTAATTAATGAGAAAGAAAATTATAGTGGTGCTTATGATGCTGGTAAAATAGAAGGTATTAGTCAAGGTATTAGTCAAGGTATTAGTCAAGGTATTAGCCAAGGCATTACCAGGGGAACTAACCAAATGGTTATAAACATGCTTGATAATGAATTAGATATTGATTTAATATCAAGATGTGCTAAAATGCCTGAATGGAAGATTTTAAAAATCAAAAAAGAATATGAAAAAAACAAAGTAAAATCTTAATACTTTGTTTTTTCTTCATAAAATTAACAATAAAAATTACCATCTTTAAATATTTGTACTTCTTTACCATCAAAAGTTTTAGCCATTATATTCAAATCTTCTGTTCCAATCATAAAATCTACATGGTTATCTGAATAATTAAACCCTAGATTTATAAGTTCTTCCTTTGATTTATTATCCGTTCCTTTTACACATTCTGTAAAGCCCGATCCAAGTGCTAAATGACAAGAAGCATTTTCATCATACAATGTCTCATAATGAATTAATTTTGATGTTGATATTGGTGAATTATAATCTACTAAAGCCACTTCTCCCAAATAGCAAGCATTTTCATCTGATTCAATTATTCCTTTTAAGATATCTTTTCCTTCTTTAGCATCATAATTTATTACTTTTCCATCTTTAAACTCAATAAAAAAGTCATTTATAAATCCTCCATTATATATAAGTGGTTTGGAACTATATACAATCCCATTTGTACCCAATCTATTGGGCGTTGTAAATACCTCTTGTGTTGGAATATTAGCAATAAATTCAACACCACTTTTGGTTTTCTCACTAGCACCATTCCAAATAGAATTTTCAAGCAAATTAATAGTTAAATCTGTTCCTAAATTATTTGTATAGTGCAACTCTTTTATTTTTAATTTATTTAGTATTTCTGTTTTTTTATTTGTTTCTTCTATAAATGTATCCCATGCTTCGTTAGGATTTTTATTATTAATGTAACATGCATCAAAAATAGCATCCCATAATTTATTCATAGCATCTTCAGTATTATCAAACATTTTTTCTGCACGACCCTTGGTTGCCGTGCAAGCAATACACCATACTATTTCATTATTTAGTTGCCTTTGTTTATATAATGGTTTGGATTTTCTAGAGAAAATAGCGGCCTGTGATAATTTATTTGAATCTATATCATCCATAAGTGTTGGATCATCAGACATTAACATTAAAAAGGCTGCATCTTTTTTAGCATATTCATCAAATATTTTTTTATTAAAAATGGGTGATTCTTTTAAATCATTTATTTCTAAATATTTAAGAGCATCATGTTTAATTTTTTCATCTATTAAATCATAACCAATATCTGTAACACCTTTTTCAAAAGCCTTTTTTGATAGTATCTCAACAAATTCATATGCTTCCATTGGTGCAGATATTAAAAGAGGTGTTCCTCGTTTAATACTAACACCTTTTGTCAACAATAATTCAGCGTATTTTTCTAACTTTTCTTTCATATCATCTCTCCATTATTGTATTAATTCTTTCTTCATAATTACTACTATTCGTAATATAACTACCTACAACTACCATATCTGCCTTTTGAACGTTACATATAGTTTCCTTATTAATGCCTCCATCTACTTCTATTTTAAAATTATAATGATATTTTTTTCTTATCTCATATAATTCATTTATTCTATCAGTAGATTTTAAAAGGTATTTTTGTCCACCTTTACCTGGCTCAACACTCATAACTAAAATTAAATCAAGTTTGTCCATATAACTTAAAAGAGCAGATATATCTGTATTTGGTTTTATTGCAAGTCCTACTTTAATATTATTACCCTTTATAATGTTAATTATTCTATGTATGCTATCAAAAATTTCATAATGAAAAGTTATATACTCAGGATGAATATTCTTATAAATATTTACATATCTTTCTACATCTTCAACCATTAAATGTACATCTATTCTTTTTTTATTATCTTTTAAACTTTTTTCTAATTCTGCAAAGTTATCATGAATATTGGGAACAAACTTTCCATCCATAATATCAATATGTAAAAAGGAAGCTTTAGTTTTATTTAATTCATCTATTTTTTTCTTTAAATTTTCCTTGATTCCAAGTATAGAAACAGCAAGTTCCATGAATTACACCTTCCTTATAAAATTTAAATAATTTTCATAACGACTCTTTAATATATTTCCATTTTCAACTTCTCTTTTAATGTTACATCCATCTTCTCTATCATGCATACAATCTTTATATTTACAATCATGACGATATTCATTAAATTCTATAAAATTGTCTCTAATATCTTCTTTTTTCATATCAATAAATTCTAATGAAGAAAATCCAGGTGTATCAGCAATAAGTCCATCACATGATTTCAATAGTTCGACATGTCTTGTGGTATGTTTACCACGGCCAAGAGCAATAGATACATCACCTGTTTTTAGATCAAGACATTTATCAATTTGATTTAATAATGTACTTTTCCCTGCACCTGTTTGACCAGTAAAAACAGATACTTTTTGTTTTAATTTTTGAGTTATTTTATCTATTTCTGTATTAATAAAAACATCATATCCTATTTTTTTATAATAATTAATATAATTATTTATTTCCTCATATTTTTCTTTAGATAATAAATCTATTTTTGTAAAACATATAATTGGTTTAATATTATTGAATTCTATTATACATAGTTGTTTATCAAGTAAATTACTTGAAAAAGCAGGTATATGTGTACTAGTTACTATAATAGCACTATCAATATTACTAACGGGAGGTCTAACTAAAGTATTTTTTCTTGGTAATATTTCTTTTATATAATTTTGTTTTTCATCAAATACAACAAAATCACCAACTAATGGTGTTTGTTTTAAATTTCTAAATTTTCCGCAAGCATTACATAAGTAATCAGTATTATCTGATAACACAGTATACTGATTACTTATAATCTTTATAATTCGACCTTCCATTTACTCAGATGGTAATAAATCTTCTATAGGTTCTTCTGCTTGCTTTTCTTTGGCAACAACAATTTTTAATGTTGTATTACCCATTACTTTAGTTCCTTTAGCTCTACTTTGACTAATTATTGTTCCCTCTTTTTGGGTTGTAGACTCTTTATATTCTGTTACAAGTTTAATATTATATTCATCACAGAATGTTTGAATATCACTAAGAGGCCAATTTTCAGCCACAAAATCAGGATATTCTGTAATAATATCAGGTATATAAAGAGTTACTGTATCACCTTCAACAACTTTTGTACCAGATTCAGGCTTTTGTTCTAAAATTATATTTTCTTTATATTTATCTTTGTCTTTTTCACTTACCTCTTTTTTCTCTACAAGAACATATATTCCCTTAGCCTCTAATATACCTTTGATTTCATAATAATTCTTTCCAACATAATTATCAAGATTTATACCATTGGCACCAAGTGATACAACAAGTGTTATTTCTGTACCTACCTTAACACTTCTTCCTGATTGTGGTTTTGTTGATATAACATTTCCCTCTTCAATAGTACCATCATTTTTTTCTTCTAAGTCGGTTGCAACATTTAAGCCTTGTTCTTTAAGTAATTTTTCGGCATCAACAACAGAATAATTAGAAACATCAGGTACCGTAATTTCCTTCTTTTCCGTCATTTTAGGATATACAATAGCCCATATAGATATACCAGCAACTAAAATGGCTAATACCGAACTTATGATAATAATAGCAATATTTAATTTACTTAATTTTTTCTTTTCTTTTTTCTTTTCAACAAAGCTATCAGACATCTTATCAATATCTTTTAAATTAGGCATAACTTTTGTTTCTTCAAGTTCATGTTCTGGATATTTATAAGTAATTCTAAGTTCATCTTTTCGTTCATCACTAAGTGCTGTCTTTAAATCATTATACATTTCCGTTACATTTTCATATCTATTTTTAGGATTTTTAGCACATGCCCTTAAAATAATATTTTCAATACTTTGTGGTATTTCAGGATTTTGAGCACAGACACTTGGAATAGGATCTTTCATTTGTTTAATCGCAATCTCTACGGCATTATCACCTTTAAATGGTACCTTACCAGTTATAAGTTCATACATTAAAATACCAAGAGAGTAAATGTCACTTTTAATTGTTGAACCACTGCCACTTGCTTGTTCTGGTGGTAAATAATGAACTGATCCCATAACAGAATTTGTTTGTGTAAGTTCATTATTATTAAGAGCCATCGCAATGCCAAAATCAGTGATTTTAACACGTCCATCATCTAATATTAAAACATTTTGAGGTTTAATGTCTCTATGTATAATATAACTATCATGGGCACAAGCAATTCCACTTGTAAGTTGTAACATGATATCAACTATTTCTGGTAATGTTAACATTCCTCTTTTTTTAATTAGACTTTTAAGTGTTCTTCCTTCAATATATTCCATAACAATGAAGTACTTTCCATCATCTTCACCTACATCATACATTTCAACTATATTTGGATGATTTAAACTACTAGCAGCAATAGCTTCTCTTTGAAAACGACGAACAAATTTTTCATCGTCAGCAAGGTCTCCTCGAAGTATTTTAACGGCAACATCTCTATCTAAGATGGTATCATGAGCCAAATAAACATTAGCCATTCCACCTTCACCAATTAATCTAATAATTTGATATCTATCATTTAACATATAACCTTTATTCATTACTACTTGCACCATCCTTAATTAAATACGCAACAGAAATGTTATCATTTCCACCACGATTATTGCATTTATATATAAGTTTTTGCATCTTCTCTTCACATGATAAATTGTCATTTAATACTTTAACTATTTGATCATCATCAAGCATATTAGTAAGACCATCACTACATAAAAATACACCGTCAACATCTTTTTCAACATTAAAAATATCCATTTCAACATTTACATTGGCACCAAGTGCCTTCATCAAGACATTTTTACGTGGATGTTCTTTGGCTTCTTCTTCTGTAAGCTCACCTGATTTTACAAGAAGATTGACAAGTGTATGATCTGTAGTAATTTTATGTAATTGCTTATTTTTTACTACATAACCTGATGAATCACCAATATTTCCAAATAATAAATAATCTTTTGTTACTATTGCAACAACAAGAGTTGTTCCCATACCAACACTTTCCGGATTTTCTTCTGTATATTTATAAATTAATGCATTAGCTTCGCTTGCTGTTTCTTTAAGCCAATTAATGGCTTCTTCCTTTGTACCAATAGTACCAAGTTCTTTAAAGTTTTTACCTAAATGTGATATGGCAATTGATGATGCAACCTCACCATTCCTATGTCCACCCATTCCATCAGCAACAGCCATTAAATATTCATTATTATAGTTATTAATAATAATAACACTATCTTCATTATGATCTCTTACCTTACCAGGATCAGTTAAATAAAAGTGGTCCATTATTTTCCCTCCTCATAATTTGCTCTAAGTTGTCCACATGCTGCCATTACTTTTGAACCAAATTCTCTTCTTATAGTTACATTTATGCCTTTTGATTTTAACCTGTCATAAAAAGCCAATATATTTTCTTTAGTACTTTTTACAAATTCTATATGACTAGTTTCATTATATGGTATTAAATTAACATAACAATTCATGTTTTTTAAAAGACTAGCAAGTTCATCAGCACAAGTAAGTGAGTCATTAATACCACCAAGCATTATATATTCAAATGTAACTCTTCTTCCAGTCATGTCTATATACTTTCTTAAAGTGTTTATTAAATCATTTAATTTATATACTTTATTTATAGGCATTATTTTACTTCGAAGTTCATCATTTGGTGCATGAAGAGATATAGCTAAATTAACTTGTCTTGTACTCTTAGAAAACTCTTCTATTTTAGGTATAAGACCACATGTTGAAACCGTTATATGTCTTGCTCCTAAGGCTATACCAAGAGGCTCATTGACAATATCAAAAAACTTCATTACATTGTCATAATTATCAAATGGCTCACCTATTCCCATTAGAACAACATGCGAAATTCTAATCTTTAAATCATCTTCCACAAGTAATATTTGCTCAATCATTTCATATGGCATTAAATCTCTTTGCTTTTTTAATCTACCACTTTCGCAAAAGGCACAACCCATATTACAACCTACTTGGGTAGAAATACATAAACTATTTCCATAATCATGATTCATAAGAACAGCCTCTACCTTTTTACCATCTTTTAATTCAAAAAGGTATTTATGTACATCTACATCTGATAACTTCGTAACTAATTTTATGTAATCAAAGGTAAATTTATCTTTTAATATATTAATTAATTCTTTTTTTAGATTAGTCATTTCATCAAATGACTTTACTTTTTTGCGATATAACCATTCATATACTTGTTTAGCTCTAAATTTTTTATCATTTATGCTTTCAAAATAATTTTCTAGGTCTGCAAGAGATAAATTATATATGTTCATATCACACCTCAAATCTATTATTTATCAATAAACCAAGCATTACTAATATCACAACTATCGCTAGTTGGCTCTGGATTTGGCATTTTTACTTTTATTAATGTTGGTACTTTAAAAGCAGAACCAAATCCTATACAAATACCAGGTTGTAAAATTCTAAGTCTACTTACAATATTATTTGTTATATTAGGAATCATTTTCTTTATATAATCTACATCATTAGGATGTAACATTTTAAAAATTAAAAAGTTTGCACATTGTGATAAAGATGTTTCAGATAATTCCGATGGTCTTTGCGAAATGAGTGTTAAAAGAGTACCGTATTTTCTACCCTCTTTAGTTATTCTATCAAAAATATTATATCCTAAAACTTCGGCATCACTATCATTTTGAACATAACGATGGGCTTCTTCTAAAACAATATGAAAAGGTAGTTTGTTTTTACTTTCATTTTCTTTTGAAAAGTCAAATAATAATCTTGAATATATTTTAGTAATAGTTTTGGCAAGTCTATCATCAATATAGTTGATATTAAAATTAACAATTTGGGCTTTACCACCATTTTTAGCTGTTAACAATTTTCTAATATATTTGTCTTTCGTAATATATTCTGGATACTCAAAATATCTACTTTGATCACTATTAATTAAAGAATAAACTCTTACCTTTAGAACATTCATATCATCATATATCTTACTACTATTAAGTGTACCCTCAGATATAAGAGCAAACTCAAAAGCTTTACCTAAATCTTTAAGAGTATAACTAAATGAACCGTCTGGAAGACTAAGTTCTAGTTCATCATTTAAAAAACTTTGCATGAAGTTAGTAACAAGTTCCATTTCTCTTAATTTTCCACTTGCATCAATAATTAAACATTGTTTTAAAGATCTTGTATAACCTGGTTGAACAATTGGTGTTTCAAGATTTAATTCACTAGTTGAATAATGTGATAATATAGAAAATATTTGATCACGTATTTGAGCACTTGTTCCTCCACTAGATAATACATCAATAATTGTTCTTGCGATGATATCATTTTTATGTTTTATTGTTTCTTCATCACTGCGACAAAAAACATTTACAAGTTTTAAAGCTTTTTCAATTATAGGAAGTTGTGTATTTTTGGTTGCTCCAAGAAGTAATGCATAATCATCTGTTGTTAAAAGCCATGGTGGAATACTAAGAATTTCTGATGTTTTAGAATGAACATTAGTTGTATATGCTTTAAAATTAATTCCTGGTATTTTTTCACCTATTCTCTCGAAGGCTGAATGATATTCACCATAAGCATCAAAAATGAAAAAACTTGCTAAATAAGGGATTGACTCTCTTCTATTAAACAAATTTTGAATAATACGAGCCACACTGCATGATTTTCCAGAACCCGTTGATCCAAAAATAGCTAAATGTCCACTAAACATTTGATTTAAATCAACCCCAACTCTAACACCTTCATATATAGGACTATCCCCTAAATATAAATGTTTACTCTCATCATAATTTTCTATGCCAATTATCAAATTAATTTTATCTTTAGGTACCAATTTTGTTCTAGCATTAAAAGATATTCCTTTTATAACGCCAAAAACAAACTTGCCATCAATAATTTCTCCAACCATATTAATTCGAGCAATATTTCCTTTAATACCTATTATTTCACCTATAACACTGTTATTAGCATCTTCCATAACAACATATAAATTATTTAAATTTTGTATCCTATCTAGTTCAACATTTAATTCTAATTCTACAACACTATCTTCAATCCCAATTATTCTACCTAACATATTTTATCACCATATCATAAGTATACTATTTTTTAAAGAAAAAGAAAAGATATTCATTAATCTTTTCCTATTTTATTATTTATTTAATAATTTTTTTGTAACAACAGCAGCTAATCCAATTAATATAATTCCACCTGCAATATATGTAATTATATTATCACCAGTTTCAGGGTTTTTTTGCTCAGGGCAAGTTGTTACTGCATAAACATATATAT
The DNA here is from genome assembly GCA_900547995.1 of uncultured Mycoplasmatota bacterium. Lineage (GTDB taxonomy): Bacteria > Bacillota_I > Bacilli_A > RF39 > UBA660 > UMGS1045. Next base: position 11,166 of record URIY01000034.1, on the reverse strand, counting down.
CATTATATGAAATTATACAATTGTCCGCATCTATATTTGGAGTTACGCTTATATCAGATATTTTGTTTGATGTAATTTTATTTGTTAATTCTTTATCTAGGTACCAGTCACTTACTGTACAATCTGCTTTGGGAACAATTGTTTTAAGTTCCTTGTCAGTTCCTTTTTTTACTCTATCAGTATCAATTTCTTTTCCATCTACAATATAATGAACAATATATTCCATGTTATCTTCATTTGGACAAACTTTTGCTGCATCAAGTAACTTAGCATATAAATAAACATCTTTATAACCTACTGTACAATTATTATTATCTTTTGTTTCAGTAATATTTAATTTATCTGTTGTTAAAGTTGATAATTTATTAGTATATGAATTATCAAGATACCATCCATCAAATGTTTTTCCTTCTGGAACATTATAATTTATGCTTAATGAAGTATTTACACCATATGTAAAGGTTTTACTTTCTACTTCTGTTCCACCTACCATATAATGAACTTTATATGTTTTATTTATGTCAGTTGGACATGTTGGAGTTGGTGTTGGTGTTTTACATTTAGCGTATACTCTTACACCAAATCTACCATAACATATATTTTCTTCTTGAGCATAAATCTCTTTAGTTACCATATCTTGTTCATTAGTTGCGGTAACTTTATTGGTATATGACATATCATAATACCATCCATCAAAGTCACAATCAAGGGTCGGTGTTAATATTTCACCTTCACATAGATCTTGTTTGATAAGACTGCCATGATTATCATAATAATAAATTACTTTACCTTGCCTATCAAAAATTGATGGATCAGGGCAATTAAATTTCATCTCAATTTCTGGATCAAATTGTATATCTGCTAAACCTATTATTGAATAACTAAGAAAACAGAAACAACTAAATAAAAATACCTTCAAAACATTCTTTTTCACACTAACATCTCCTATCTTACTATCTATTATTACTTTACTATTATAAAAATAAAATGTCAAGTTATGTTTTATCATCTTGACACTTTATTTCTTTAAATTAATGATGGTCTTGTAAAGACATCTACATTTGGTACTGTATATATTATAATTCTTCCATTATCTGTTACTTTTATAAACCCTAACCCAGAAATAACAATATCTTGATTTTCAAAAACAATTAATTCATGTTTTTCTAAATTGTGCAACTTATCACTATTATTAAATTCTCTTGTTATATCTAATTTATTAGAAAAATATAGTGTTAAATTATTTGACATTTCACAATCTATTCTAACCAAATCTTCAATAAATATACTTTGTTTAGAACGAATTTGATAAGTTATTGTTCTAATTTCATTTCTAGGTAATACTTTTTTTAATTTTTCTGGTTCTAAATAATTCATAATACTACCATCATCTATAATTCCTGGTGTATCAATAAGCGTTAAATTTTCATTTACATCAACTTTTACATTAGAAAGAGTTGTTGATGGTAAAATACTAGTTGTAACATCTAAGATTGAATCAGAATAATTATATATTATTTTATTTATCATTGATGACTTTCCTACATTGGTAAATCCAACAACATAAACATTTTTACTTTTTTTATAAGTATTAATTTTATTCATAAGCAAATCAAAATTATAATTCTTGGCTGTACTTATTATTAGCTTATCTATATAATTTATACCAAGTCTATCAACATAAGCAAGTAGATTATTAATTTTAACAGAAAGTGGTAATACATCTCTTTTATTTAAGACTACTAAAACATCATTATTTTTAAAATATGAGCATATTTCTTTAATATCTTTATTAATATTAAAAATATCAATTACCAAAACTACTAAATCACCAGTCTCGTTTATTTGCTTTAAAATTTCAAAAAAATCATCATTTTTTTTAGTAATTTTTTGATATTCTCCATAATTTCTTATTTTAAAACATCTTTCACATAAAGTACTTTTTTCTTTATTTTCTTCTTTAATAAAGCCTTCTAATTCAGGATTATTACTTTGAAATAATGCTCCACATCCACGACAAATTTTATTCATAATATTTCCCCTTTATAAGTATACTTTTTTTACTTAATCTTTTAATTATTCTTTTTTCAATAACTCTATTAAATTTTGTCCATATCATATCTTTTTTAGTAAGTGGATCAACAAAAATAGTTAAAATCCCAATTCTGTTTCCACCTAAAACATCTGTTAGTATTTGATCTCCTATAATAGCAATTTCATTAATTGTAAAATTATATTTTGATAAAACTAAATAAAATTTATTTGGTCTTGGTTTCCTAGATGATGCAGAACAATCAACTTCTAATCCTTCTTTAAAAGCCTTTACTCTACTCTTTGGACTATTAGAAAATATAATAACTTTAAATCCCATTCGTTTTAGTCGTTGAAATAATTCTTTAACCTCTTCAGTAGGTTCTTTAACAGAAGGCAAAACTAATGTATTATCTAAATCAAAAAGTAAACATCTAATTCCCTGATTCCATAGTTTTTGATAATTAATTGCATATATATTTTTTTGATAAACGTCTGGAATGTACTTCTCCATACAAAAATCCTCCTCCATTTTATTTACTATAGTTAATTGTAGCACAAATAATTAAAAAAAAAAAGTCTTTTTGACTTTTTCGGGTTAAGCACGAGATACATATTTGCCATCTTTAGTTGAGATAACAATATTTTCTCCTTCTTCAATAAATAACGGTACACGAACAGTCATACCTGTTTCAACTTCAGCATCTTTAGTCGCATTATTTGTAGTATTTCCTTTAACAGCAGGTTCTGTTTTTGTTACTTTATATTCAATCTTATCTGGAAGAGAAATACCTAATAATTCTCCTTCATAGAATGTTAAATCAATATTTAAATTCTCTTTTAAGAATTTAGCATCATCACCAATTTGATCTTTTGAGATTTCAATTTGTTCATATGTTTCCATATTCATAAAACAATATGTATCTCCTGATGCATATAAATACTGTGCATTAGTTTTTGAAAGATTTGCCTTTTCAAATTTTAAACTTGTATTAAATGTTTTTTCAAGTGTTCCACCTGTTCTTAAATTTTTTAACTTTGTTTTCATGAAAGCAGCACCTTTACCAGGTTTAACATGTAAAAAGTCAATTACTTGATAAATTTGTCCTTCAATTAAAAGTGTCATACCATTTTTAATATCATTTACTTCTATCATAATTTATACCTCCTCTTTTTAAAAAATAAGGATTAAACCTTATTATTTTTTTTCAGTGTGTTCAACAGTTGCTTGACATCTAGAACAATATTTTTTAATAGTTAATCGTTCAGGAGTATTCTTTTTGTTTTTACTAGTACGATAATTTTCTTCACCACAAGCATTACATTTTAATGTAACTCTACCACGTGCTTCATTCTTTTTAGCCATAATTATATCCCTCCTTCTTGCGTTCTTTTAATATTATAACAAATTATTGGTAAATTTCAAAGAACTTTTTTGAAACTTCGTAAGATATTTTCTTATTTACGGCTGTTCGATACGTACTTCCATTATTATAATGGGTTACATCTGGGGATACAATAGCAAATGAAACGCTTGGATTATCATATGGAGCGAAACCAATAAAAGTATTGGTAAGCGTTTCTGTATCAATTGCTCCATCATTATCACTATCAACAAAACTTTGACTTGTTCCTGTTTTGCCAGCTGGATTTATATAATCAGGCATATACCCATATCCTGTTCCATCATAATCAAGAACAGCTTTAAATCCCATTTTTACGCGTTCAAGATATTCTGGTTTTGTATCAACATTATTTAAAACAACAGGTTCATAAGAATATATTAGTTTTTGAAGTGGTTCCTCCTTTGAAGAATAAACTTCTTTTAACAAATGAGGTTGCATTCTTTTTCCATTATTGGCTACCGTAGATACATATTGGGCAAGTTGAATTGGTGTATATGTATCATACTGTCCAATTGCAAAATCAAGTAAATATCCCGACATAGTACTACTTCCTTTATAGCCTAAACTCTCAACAGGTAAATCAATCCCCGTCATAACACCTAAACCAAACTGAGCAAAAGTATTACGATAGGTATCAAAAGCTTCTTCATTAATAGAAAGAGGCTCATCATAGGCATAATAACCTCCACCTACTTTAATTGCCGTTTGATATTGATATGAATTGGAAGATTGTTTTAAGGCAGTTATATCATTTAATGTTCCAAGTTTAGTCCATGAACATTTTTCTGGTGTTGCGGCAATTTTTATACAAAAATCTTTTCTTACCTCACCAATACTTAGTGCACCAGTATTATAACCAACTATATGAGAAGCTCCCTTAACGACTGACCCAACAACTACTGGTGATGTCGTTACACCCGGAGTATAGTCATATATTTCATAACCATTTGCTCCCTTTATAATTTGTTTACCTGCCATAGCAAGTATCTCACCAGTATTTGGATCCATTATAACAACAAATGATCTATTATAAAATTCGGTATTTGGTTCATTTTTGGCAGCATATAACTGTTCTATAAGTATTTGTTCAACAGCTTTTTGTAATTCTATATCTATAGTTAAGACAATATCATTTCCTCTTGAGCCTTCCGATATTAATTTCTTGGTGCCATTATCTAATATTTCATATTTATTTTTTTCACCCTTTAAATAATCTTCATATTGGTATTCTAAATAACTTGTACCAACTCTATCATTTAATTCATAACCTTTTTTTAAATAATCATCTTTTAATTCATATGGTATACCTGCATCACTTGTTGAAACAGTTCCTAATATTGTTCTAAAAGTATCTCCATATAAATATTCTCTTTCCCAATCAAGTTTAGTATTAAATCCTTTTAAATCATCAATATTTTCAGATATTAAGGCATACTCCTCATCAGTAACATCTTCATCTTTTATCACTTTTTCATCATATGAATATCCTTTATTCATTAAATAATATATATAAGCAGCCTTATAATCAAGTTCAGAAAAAGAACTAAGATCATCATCTGTAATTCGCTCTCTTTTCATATTTTCTATATCATCTAAAGTTATTTTTCTTTTATCAAGTTGTTCCCATTCATCATCTGTTATTTTGGCTTTAGCCTTATCCATATTATTTTTTATCCAAAATTCTTTTAAATCATAATCTTGTAAATAATTATAATCAATACTTATGATATTAGCCACTTTATATGCATTATCTATTTCTTCTTTTACGGTTATACCACTTGGAGCCTTATAATATATTACTTTAATTGGTTTATTATCAACAATTAATTTGTGATTTCGATCATATATTCTGCCCCTTGGAGCTGTTGAACCTGCAACAATATTGGTTGTTAAATAATCAAGTTTTTCTATATAAAAAGAATTTCTTATAATTTGAAAATAAAATAAACTTCCACTTAAAACAAGTATTAATAAAATAATTAGTGCGATTAAAATATTATATCTTTTTTCAATTGTTTTTGTGACATCTTTCTTCTTTCTTTTATTGGTATTATTTATTTTTCTATTATTCTTTTGTATTTTCTTCATAAAGATTATTTATTACATCAAAATCAACAATATCAAAAAAATTATTTATATAATCGCTTCTTCGATTTTGATAATCAAGATAGTATGCATGCTCCCATAAATCAATTGTCATAATTGGTTTAAAACCATAAGATAATGGACTATCTTGATTACTCATATTAATAATATCTAACTCATTATTATCTTTTATAACTAAGTATGTATAACCTGAACCTATCATCTTGTTTGCTTTATTAATAAATTCTTTTTTAAAATTATCAAAATCACCATATTTTTCATTTATAGCTGTTTTAATTTTACCTATAGGATAGTTTTTCTTTCTTGAACTAATATTTTTAAAATATAGTTCATGATTTAATGTAGCTGATGCATTATATAATATGTCACCACGTTTTTCCATAGGAATAGTATCTATATTAATAACTAATTCTTCTAAAGAAATATTTTTATCATAATTTATTTCTTTTAATAAAGAATTTGTTTTATTTAAATATCCTAAATAATGTTTTTCATAATGCACAAAAATAGTTTTTCCACTTAAAGTTGGAACTAAATCATCATAATTATAAGTTAAATCGATTTGTTTATACATAAAAAGCCTCCTATCTATATTTTACGATAAATTATTAAACATTATTCTAAATATTATTCATATACTATTTTGAGGTGATACACACATGATTAATAGATTAATTGAACAATATGTAAATAGAATGACTAAAAATGACATAATAGTGTTTGCAAATAAAAATGGTATAGAATTAAATGAAGGAGAAGTAAAGATTATTTATAATCATATAAAAAAGAATTGGAAAACAATTGTATACGGTAATCCAAGAGAAATATTAGATGACATCAAACAAAATTTTGATAATATGACTTATAATAAAATAGAAAATCTTTATATAAATTTTAAAGAAAAGTATAAAAATTATTTATAGTATTCTCTTACATCTTCAATTAAGTGTGGATTAAATTCTTTCTTCTTAATCATTTCAATTTCTTGTTTATATGGCGCATATAATCTTTCTTTACTATCATCTGTTTTTGTCACAAAAGGTGTTTCTAATATTTTAGGAATATCTTTTAATTTTTCATGATAAATTACCTTTAACATATTATCAAAACCAATTGTTCCATATCCAATATTTTCATGACGATCTTTATGACTTCCAATTATATTTTTACTATCATTAATATGAACGCATTTCAAATATTTAAGTCCTATTACTTTATCAAATTCATCTAAAACGGCATCAAAATTATTTAAATCATATCCTGCATCATTAATATGACAAGTATCTAGACATACACCTATTTTGTCCTTTAATATAACACCATCTATCATTTGTTTTATTTCGGAAAAAGTTTTTCCACATTCACTACCCTTTCCAGCCATTGTTTCCAAGCAAATAATAATATCTTTATCAGGCTCTAAAACTTTATTTAAAGCATAAATAATATTTTCAATACCTATACTTTCACCCAATTTTACATGACTACCTGGATGTAACACTATTTTTTTTATTCCAAGTTTAATGGCTCTATTAATTTCTTCTTTAAGAAAAGAAATCGCAAAATCATAACTATCATTATTATTGGCTAAATTGATAATATATGGTGCATGAATAACGACATCATTTATATCAATATTATTATCTATCATCATTTGTTTTGCTTCATTTATTAAATTATCATCAAGGACAGCCCTATTAGTATTTTGTGGAGCTCCGGTATAAAACATAAAAGTATTAGCTCCATAATCTATTGCTTGTTTTACACTGCCAACTAATTGATCATTTTTATTAAAATGGACATGTCCACCAATTATTAAATCTTTCATATTATGTCGAGTAGACAAGTCTCGACCTTCACCTCTCTTTCTTCTTAGTGAGAGGTTAGTCTCATTGCCCCTCACAGAACCCATCGTGCCCTATTAAGGCAATAGGCTCCTCAAATAATCTTATATATTAAAGCACCAAATATCTTTGTATATTTTGGGTTTTGTTATCGGAGTTCTTTCTAAAATTCTATTGAATGTCTTAACACTCAATCTCCTCTGACTTCTTCTAAATATACTGCTTCTGAGAGCATATATTGTATGAAAGTATATTTTATATAACTCTTGTAACATACCATTTATTCCATAGTATGCATATAACCCAGTTAATTTCTTGTTAAGCATTTCAATTATTTCTTTAAATTTGTATGCTTTGTGTTCTTTAATCCATTTTGTTATTGATTTGTGTTTCGATTTCCTCTTTTTATTACTCATCTTATGTCCGACACAGTATTTTCCTGTCCTAATTTTACCGTTATAATGCTTAAATCCTAGAAAGTCAAATGTTTCATTTGTTCCTTTAAATCTCCCAAAAGGTAGTATTCTTGTTTTCTCTTGTTCCATTTCAAGACCAAACTTGACTAATCTTTCATCTAACATTTCATATACTTGTTTGGCTTCCTTTTCATATTGAAACATTATTAGAAAATCGTCTGCATATCTTGCTAAGTATGCCTTTCCTTTTAGTCTAGGTTTTATGTACTTTTCAAAGTATAAATCAAGCACATAGTGTAAATATACATTTGCTAGTATTGGTGAAATTAATCCACCTTGGGGTGTCCCTTTATCCATTTCATGAGATTTCATATCTTCCATATAGCCACTAATTAGAAACCTATTAACATATCTTAGGAATACCTCATCTTGGATATCATATTCAAGAACTTTCATCAATCATTTATGGTCTACATTATAAAAGAAGACCTTTATGTCACATTCCAATATATAATTGACTTTGTTAATCATAATCCCTTGGTTAATTTCTCTTATTGCTTGATGACAATTTCTATTTGGTCTAAATCAATAGGAGCAATTTAAGAATTTACATTCATAAATCTCACTTAATATGTTGGCCATTACTCCTTGTACTAGCTTGTCTTCATAAGCCTGTATTCCAAGTGGTCTTAATTTGCCATTTTCCTTTGGAATGTATGCCCTTCTTACTGATAATGGTTTGTAACTAATCTTCTTCATACGACTAATTAGATTTTCTAAATTACTTTCTAAATTCATTTCATATTCATCTTTAGTTACCTTACCAATTCCACTTGCTTTATTTCTTTGCTGTTTCCATTGTTGTTCTTTTAACGTTTCTTTGTTCACCAAATGAATTAAGTTTTCTATTCTGATATTCTTTTGTGTATAATACCTTATATCTACTAGTTATTCCTCCTTTTGGGATGCTAGTGTTTCTCTAAAGAAACGATTATTTGCTAGTTTCTTCACTACTACGAATTAGTCCGACTACTTATATATCTTTTAAATGTCTTTGGTTATCCAAGTCTTTGTACATTCATTACCTTTTACTATTTGTGTTTTAAACCTTTTAGACTTAGGAATATATATAAGTACTCTCGGTTACGCATATGATAACAATGTAAAACTCGCCATGTCCTAAAGACCCCAGCATATTTCTCATAATATCTCGCTTATCGATATTACCGATATTGCTTGCTAGGTAGGTGACCCATCTACTTATTTAGAATTTACGAGTCTCAATAACTTCAAGCTTTCACATTACGACTCGAATTCTTGTTTGCCTACGCTTAAACCTAGTCTCACTATTTTGGCTCCAAGGCAAACTACTAGCTCCTTGCTAGGAATTACCAGGCTGGGTTCTCACCAACTATATCATATACGCCAAACTGACGCACCACCAAAGTTATTATAACATTTAACTATAAAAATTAGAATAAAAACACAGTTTTATTTGTAACTATTTAGACTTATAATTAAAAAAAGTATAAAAGTGTATTAAATATACTGCTTTTTTCATTGATTTGTGAGATACTATAAATAGTAAGAAATAGTGATTATATAATTAGAAGACAGCGAGATTATCAAGCAGGGCTTTATAATGAATTAGAAAAATTAAATAAAGAACTAGATAATATTTTAAAAGAAAATAAAGAACAATCACTAGCAATATATAAATTTAAAATACAAATTAAAAAATATGAAGAAGAATCAAAAAAAGTAAGTAATTATGAAATAAATCATATAAATGATAAAACATTTAAAAACATAACGATAACATTTCTTAAAAATAATTATGTAATTATTTCAAAAAGTTCTAATCCAACTATACATTTTGTTATTGAACATCCTAAATTAGTTGAAGCTATTGAAAACTTTAATCCACTTGTAAAGGAATAGCAAATATGAAAAAGAAAAAAATAAAAATCAAATGGAAAAATATAATATTTATTTTTTTTATTTTTATTATTTTTATATTTGTTATAATTTTAATATTATCAATTTATAATTTAGTTAAATGGAAAATTGATTCAAATAAAACTAAAGAAGAAATTACTACTATTCAAGAAAATATTAATATAGAAGAAGTAGAAGATACAGAAAATACTGAAATAGTAGAACCAGTGGAAGAAATACCAAAGGAGAATCCTTACTGGGATTATATAAATATGAATATGAATATGAATATGAATATGATAAATGTTAATTTCAATGATTTAAAGGAAACTAATTCCGATGTTGTTGTGTGGTTAAAAGTAAATGGTACAAATATAAATTATCCATTTGTTCAAGGAAAAGATAATAACTACTATCTTACTCATGGTTTTAATAAATCATATAATGATGCAGGTTGGATATTCTTGGATTATAGAAATAATAATACAAATAATAAAAATACTATTATATATGCACATAGTAGACTTGATAAAACTATGTTTGGATCATTAAGAAATGTTTTAAAAAATGAATGGCTTAATAATACAAATAATTATGTTATTAAAATATCTACTGAAGTATAAAATAGTTTATGGCAAATATTTAGTGTATATCATATTCCTACTACTAGTGATTACTTACAAACTGCTTTTAATGACGATACAGAATATCAAATTTTTTTAGATATACTTAAAAATAGAAGTAGTTACAATTTTAATACTAATGTTACATATACTGACAATATACTTACTTTATCTACTTGTTATAGTGATAATAATAGAATGGTTGTTCATGCAAAACTAATTAAAAAAGAAAGCAAATTTTAATAAAAAATGCTTTCTTTTTAATTATCCTGAAGTATTATTTGCCCATCCATAATTGGAATATTTGGGAAACTAGCATCCATTAAAGTAAAGTTTCTAACTGGTGCTGGTGGATTTATTATTTGAACTGTTTTCGTCTGCTCTGTCATTATAATTGATTTAACAGCATCATCAAATGTATGTCCACCATCGCTTGATATTTGCTTATAATATATTGTAATGTTTCCAGCAGCATCAAATGGAACATTATTAAATACAGCATTCCCATCATCATTAGTTGTTATTTCTGCCCCAGTCATTGTCCCTGAACTATCAGTCCTAACAAATTTAGCTCCTATAATTTGTACACCACTATCGGGATCTCCTGTATCCGTTACATGTAGTGTTAAAACACCTGTTGCACTTATAGTAAAAGCATAAGTATCTGTTCCATCTATAATGGTTACACTTTTGGGACTAAGTGTTGAAGCATCATAACCACTTGCAACAGCAGTCGCATTATATGTTCCCGTAACAAGTTCAATACTTCCTTTACCATTTGTTATTGGGATTGTATGTCTTGCCA
>URIY01000033.1 GCA_900547995.1 uncultured Mycoplasmatota bacterium | reverse complement strand
CATGTATAAGAAGAGTAGAAGAATTAAGTACTGATCCAGATTTTGTTGGTTATTATGATTTAGAAGAAGCCCATAAACAAGATTTATCGGATAGTTATGAAACTGGTTATGATGATGGCATGAATAAAGGTAAAAATATTAGAAATATTGAGATTGCTAAAAATTTACTTAAACAAAATTTACCTATTCAAAGCATCTCACTTGCAACCGGTTTATCTATAGAAGAAATAGAACAATTACAATAATTTTTTATAAAAAGTCTAAAATAAAAAACTTCGTGAGAAGTTTTTTATATTGAATCTACAAAAGTGTCATTCAAACATCTTAAGCAACATACACAGTTTAGATTCATTGTAAAGAAACTATTTGTACTAATGTATGGCATAGTTCCAACAGTTGCTTGATCTGGGTTATCTGCAAGTACTCTAAATGTTGCACAACAACCATCTATTTTTTCAACTCTAAATACATTAGAACAAGTAACATCTACTTCATTACAGGCTTTGTCTGTTTTTGTAGTAGGCATAGACCATGGAGTTCCATTACCGCAGCATGTATAAAGCATTATTGGTCTTGTGTTACAACCAAGAGTACTTGTGCCACAACCTAGGAAACCTCTGTCACAAGTGTCTAAGCAAGCAACATCAGTACAGTTTGCGTTCTTTTGTAATATAGAAATAACTGTTAAGATTTCTGCTATACATTGACATTGATTGTTTTCGTTATTACACATATATTCCACCCCTTTATCTCTTTTCATGAGTATTATATTCTAAATAAAATAAAAGGTGTGAATAAAAAACCTATTCTTTTATCACAATAGGTAGAAATTACATATACTATTTTGAGGTGAAAATATGTATAGAATATATCAAATCGTTGATGAACGTAGTTTGGATGATATTGCTAATAAATTTGATACCAATGTAGATACTTTAAAACAAATAAATGGGATTGATGATACATATATAGTAAGCAGAGGAAATTATCTAATTGTACCAACTAGTAATGGTGAAAGTACCAATTCTAATTTTATAACATATATTGTTAAACCTGGTGATAGTATATATGCAATAGCTGAAAAATATAATGTAAATTATAGAGATTTATTAGATCTAAATGGTCTATCAAAAGATCAGTATATATATCCAAATCAACAAATATTAGTACCAAGAGAGGGTGTATTATTTAAAGTTACAATTGATGGGGATACAATCACTAGTGTGGCTGAAGATATGAACATAAACGTTTTAGATTTAATTAATCAAAATAAGTCTTTATATTTAGTTCCAGATCAATTAATTGTATATAAAAAATGAAAAAGAGAATTAAAACTCTTTTTTTTTATTTATGTTTATTATATAATTATTATGTATTAGAAAGTAGGAACAGTATGAAAAATATCAAATATTTATTACAAGTTTGTTTAGTGTTATGTTTAATAATTACGGTGGGTTGTAAGAAGAAAGTTACAGCATATACAGAAATAACATATGATGAATTTAAACAAATGATAGAAAATAAGGAATCATTCCCTTTATTTGTTGGATCAAATCAGTGCAGTCATTGTGATGATTATAAAATTACTTTAAATGAATTTATTAAAGATTATCATGTAAAAGTATACTATATTGATATCGCTAAAATGGAAAAAGAACAATATAATGAATTTGTAACTTATGTTAATTTTGGTGGTTCTACTCCAACAACGGTATTTATTACGGATGGTGTTGAAAAAACAACATATAATCGAATTGTCGGGGCTCTAAGTTATAGTAAAATTGAATCAAAATTTGAAAAAGCCGGATATATAAAGGTGAAATAAATGAACAATAATATTGAAATTATGGATTTTGAAGATAATAACAAAAATAATAATATGAAATTTAGTGTTGTTGAAACTTATGGAGAAGATTTAACGGCTAAAAAATTTATTACTAACCCAGCAATTGCTCGCGATGATGAAATAAAAAAAATGATGATTGTCCTTATGACGCCTGAAAAATCAGCCCTTTTGATAGGAAAACCAGGTATTGGTAAAACTGCTATTGTTGAAGGTTTATCATACTTAATTCAACAAAATAAGGTGCCGGATGCTCTAAAAGGTTATAAAATTTTGAAATTTAATTCGACATCTTTAGTTGGAACTATTAATATTAATGGTGAGGAACAAATGATAATGAGTTTATTTGTTTCAGAAATAAAAAAATTACAAAAAACAATTATTTTTATAGATGAGATTCACACCCTTATAGGTGCTAAAAACGCTGGACCTCTTGACCTTGCTAATATATTAAAACCAGGATTAGACCGTGGTGAAATTAAACTAATAGGCGCAACTACAACCATAGAATATGATACTTATGTTATAAGGGATAGAGCCTTCTTAAGACGTTTTGATAGAATTGATGTTGAAGAACCAGATGAAAAGACGACAACTAAAATATTGATGGGAACACTAAAAAAAATAGAAAGTCAAACGGGAATAACCTTTAAATATAAAGATTATATTGCCGAACAAATAATGGATTCCATTGTATCTGCAACGTCAGAATTTAAAAGAGTATATGGGCTTTCAGCTATGTACCCAGATGTTTCTTTATCGGTTTTAACTCAAGCTTTTTCATATGCTTTATTAGATAATAAAAAAGAAGTTGAATTAATTGATGTTTACAACGCTATAAAAAATAGTAAACGTATTTATCCTGATAGTATTGTTAAAGAATTAAAGGCATTTAAAGAAAAATTCTCGGCCTTATGCCAAAAAGAGAATATTTCTTTACCAGATGTTAGTATAGATGAAATAAGTTCTAATATAAGAGATTAGGGAAGGTGAAAAAATGAAAAGAATACCATTAAAAAATTATTTTATTTTAGGAATTATACTTGTCTCATCAATCTTTATTGTTTTGTATATAAATAAATTATATTTAAGTACTAAAAATAATGATAATATTTTAAATGGGTTTATTAAAGAAATAAAAACACAAGAAGTTGATAATTACATAATAGAAAATCCTAATTTTATAATTTACTTAGGATATAAAAATAATGATAATAAGTCATTTGAAAAAAAGTTTAAAAAATTAGTTACAAAATATGATTTACAAAAAGATATTGTTTTTATTGATATAAGTCAATTTAATGATGAAACTTTTAATAAATTTTGTAAAAAATACGCTGATAAATTATTAAAGAAAGATAGTAGTTTAATAATAGTTGATAATCAAAAAGTTATAGATGTACTTGATATCACTAAAGGAAACAATGACATAGAATTAGTAAAGATGTTTTTTAAGAAAAATGGGGTATATTAATGATAAATATTGTTTTATTTGAACCAGAAATTCCACAAAATACAGGTAATATAATGCGAACATGTGCTGGAACAGGTACTAAGTTACATTTAATTAAACCACTTGGTTTTTCATTAGATGAGAAAAGTATAAAAAGATGCGGGGTTAATTATATAGAACACTGTGATTATATTGTGTATGATAATTATAGTGATTTTTTGTCAAAAAATAGTGGTACTTTTTTCTATTTGACGAGATATGGAAAGAAAACTCATTCGGATTTTAATTTTAAAGAAATAACCGATGATATATATTTGATTTTCGGAAAAGAAAGCACAGGAATTCCTAAAGAAATACTAAAAGAACATCTTGATATGTGTTTTAGAATACCAATGAATTCTAATATTAGAGCTCTTAATTTATCGAATTCCGTTGCTATTGTTTTATTTGAAGTGTTAAGGCAACTTGATTATCCTAATTTATCAAGAGTTGAAACATTTAAAGGTGAGGATTATTTGACTCAATAATTCAAAGTTGAAATAATTTTGAAATCATGGTATTATATATTGTATAAAGAATAGAGGGATGAAAGTGAATACAGATGCAATTTTAGATTTTATGGTTGAATATTATATATGGTTTATTGCTGGAGGAGCAATTCTCCTTTTAGCCATTATTGGATTTATTGCTGATAAGAAAAAATTGTTTAAAAAAAGTAAAAATAAAAATTCTAATGAAGAAAAACAAGATAATCAGAATATAATTGAAGAAAGCAATCAAAACTTAGAAGAAAAAACAGAAAATGAATTACCTATTGTAGAAGATTATAAAGAAGAAAAAACTGAACATAATGATACTACAGTAGATAATAACGTGGAAGTTTCTAATTTAAATGATAATACAGAAGAGAATAATATCAATGAAGAACAAACAAATACTTATGATGATGTAGTTATTAATGATAATCAATATGATAGTGATGTTGTTAACGATGAAATCGATAATAATGATATTTCACAAAGAGTTGATGACGAAGTGTTAACAGGTACAGATAATAATGAGATTTTAGACAATAAAGACATTGTAACCGATGTTAATAATGAAATGCCAAAAGATATTATTGATAATGATGTTAATGAAGAACTTGATTATATTGATAACTTAGAAATTAATAGTAAGAGTAATGATAATAGTCAACGAGAAGAACCAATTCTTAATAATGATGAAAAAACATTAAATAATGTTAAAGTCGAAGATTATGACATTGACAAACCAATTGTTGATAATATAACAATTGATGACACTAAAGCTGATGAGAATAAAACAAATGATGTTGAAGTTATTGATATTAAAGATAATTCTTCTTTAGATGAAAAAACATTAGATGATAAAATTGTTGATTTAAATGATAAAGATGATGAACCGTTAAATATTAGTTATTCTAAATTAAAAGAAATGGTTGAAGAGATTATAGCAGAGCAAGAAAAAGAATCAGATGATACAGATGATTCTAAATTGAATAGCGAAAATATTAGTACATCTAATAGTTCTATTTCAAATAATAAGGAAGATATAGAACCAAATATTGTACCAAACTTAGATCCAAATACAGTTGAAAGTATTAAACAATTAGACGAAGATGAAGATGATGTTTGGAAGTTCTAAACATCACTTTTTTATATGCTACTAATATGGTTAGGAGGTATTTATGACAGTTGAAAATATTATATCTTTAGTTAAAAAAATAATAGATGTTTTACTCGTATGGTTAGTTTTATATTATATATTAAAAAATTTAAGAAAAAATGTTAAAATGGTAATGTTATTTAAGGGAATACTATTTGTTCTTGCCCTTAAAATTTTAAGTGATTTATTAGACTTAGTTACTATAGGTTATTTACTTGACTATGTAATTATGTGGGGACCACTTGCTCTTATTATTATTTTTCAACCTGAAATTCGAAATGTTCTTGAATCTTTAGGTAGAAGTCAATTACTTGGAAGACATAAAGTACTTACAGTTGATGAAAGAGAAAAAGTTGTTTATGAGATTATCCAAGCAGCAGAATATCTAAAACGTTCAAGAATAGGTGCTTTAATTGTTATAGAAAGAGATAATAGTTTAGGAGAATATATTGAAAAGTCCAAGAAGATTTATGCAGATATTTCAAGTGAACTTTTAATATCAATCTTTTTCCCAAATAATCCACTTCATGATGGTGGTGTAATTATACAGGGAGATAAAATAACTAGTGCAGGTGCTGTTTTTCCAACTAGTGATAACTTAAAAATCAGTAAACGTCTTGGAACAAGACACAGAGCAGCATTAGGTATATCAGAAGAAACAGACTGTATTTCTTTAATTGTATCAGAAGAAACAGGAAGATTATCTCTTGCTATAAATGGAGAATTACATTACAATTTAACAATTGATGATTTAAAAATGATGTTACTTGATGAATTACGTCCAAAGAAAACACTTTTGGATGACGACGAAGAAGGAGAAGGTGATGCACCAAATGAAGAAAAATAAGAGTTTATTTTCTAAAATTGCTACCTTTTTTGACCGAAAGATCGCTGTTCCAATTACCAAATTAGTAGTAAAAATTACTGGTGGAGTAGATAAATCTGGTAAAAGATTTGAAAAATGGTTATCTAAAACTAATACTCTATTATTTATTTCTCTTATTTTGGCTGTAACAATTTTTATTGTACTTGATCAAAAAATTATTACATTTAGTGAAAATTCTGCTGAGGTATTAAAAAGTCAACCGATTAGTGTTATTTATAATGAAGAGGCATATGTAGTTGAAGGATTACCAGAAACTGTTGATATTACATTAATAGGTAGTAAAACTGATTTGTTTATTGCTAAACAATCTGCTTCAAGTGAAGTAAAGGTTGATTTAACAGGATTAAAACCTGGACAACATAAAGTTAATTTAAAATATAGTCAAAGTAATGGTTCTATCGATTATAGGGTTAACCCTTCTGTAGCAACAGTTATTATTTATCCCAAAGTATCTGAAACAAAAATTTTAACATTGGATTTAATTAATCAAGAAAACTTAGATTCTAAGCTTACAATAAGTAAAATGGAAGTCGAAAACGATAGAGTTATTGTAAAGGGAGCAGATTATCAAATTAAACAGGTTGCTACTGTAAAAGCACTCGTAAATGTTGATAATATTGTTAAACAGGAAATGGGTACAACAACAATTAAAGATGCTACTTTAAAAGCATATGATAGTGATGGAAATATTGTTGATGTAGAGTTAGTTCCAAATAAAATAGATGTTAATCTTACTATTGATTCACCAAGTAAACAAGTACCTATAAAAGTTATACCAAAAGGTGATGTGGCATTTGGACTTGCAATTGCTTCTATTGAACAAAGTGAAACTATGGCAACTATTTATGGCGATGAATCAGTTTTGACTGATATTACATCAATACCAGTATACATAGATGTATCTGATTTAAAAGATAATCATCAATACAAAGTAGATTTGGAAAAACCAGTAGGTATAAGGTCTATGTCTATAAGCAATGTTACTGTTAAAGTTCAAGTTGCAACGTCTGCCGATGTTGATATTATGAATGTAAAAGTTGATCCAATTAATCTTGATTCAAAATATATTGTCCAAGCGAAGAGTAAAGATGACTTAGTTGTAACAGTAAATGTTAAGGGTGTAGAAAGTGTTATAAAACAAATAACTACAGATGATATTCAAGCATATATAGATTTAAAAGATTATACACCTGGTGAGTATGAAGTAGAGGTAAAAGTTACTGGAAATGATCCAAAAGCAACTTATGTATCCAAAACAAAGAAAATTCATATTACAATAATGAATGATAATTAGAAAAAAAGATTGAAAAATCTTTTTTTTTTTGATATTATAGTAATTGAGAATAAAGGGAGGTATATTATGGAAATTATAAAGAAAGATGGTTCATCAATTAGTTTAGTACGTTTCTTTGAATACCAAGGGAAAAAGTTTCTAATTTTTGATGGTGGTGAAGGTGTAGATGCTAATGGACATGTTACGATTCATATTTGTAATGTAGATATGTCAAATGGTGTAGTTGCAACAGCAGTACAAGGTCCTGATATGGATGTTGCAAGAAATGTAATTAAAACAATTGTAAATGAAAATAGAAGTGGAATGCCATTATCAATAAAAGATTTAAATTATAATGATTTAAATGGGATAGTAGTATCTAGTGATTGGCCTTTAAAAATGATGCCTAACTATATAGATATTATAAAAATGAATCAACCAACATTTGAAATGGTTAAAGAACCAGTACAAGAAAATGTTAATTCTAATCCGTTTAATAGCCAAGTATTTAATACTGAGCCTACTATGGGAAACTTAGATAATGTGCAACCATCAATTGATAATAATCTATTAAATCAACAAATGACAGATAATCTAGTAAATAATAATAATCCATTTGCTAATGTTCAATTTGAACAACCAACATTTACTAGTGAACCAACTGTTTCAAATAATGCACCTATTAATAATAATACTATGGTACAAAACAATACACTAATGCAAGATGTTGCTACTAATAATAATCAAAATGATTATGAACAAAAGTATTTTGAACAATTAAGTATTACTAATAGATTAAATGCAGAACTTGAAGCATATAAAGCAAAATTTGAACAATTAAAAAACATAATTGAAAATTAAAATTATGTTTTTTTATTACTTTAATTTCATATATTTATTATGGGGATAATTATGAAAAATTTAATTAAATATTATTATGATTTAGAAATAGATAGTATTGTATATAGTTTTGGTGAATATAAATTTAAATATAAATCATTTGATTATTGTTTAGTAAGTATTGAACGAGAAATCAATGAAATAAATGATATTTATAATTTATGCGCCTATTTGCATAGATTAAATATCCCCTGTCATGAAATAATACCTAATAATCTTAATTCCTTAATTACTGATGTTTCGCAAAGAAAATATGTTTTATTAAAAAAATATGTTACATCAAATCAATTAATAACTGTAGATGATATAATATATTTTAATCTAAACACTACTTATAATTGGAATTTTGATAGTTTAAAACGTACATCTTGGAATGAATTATGGACAAGAAAAATAGATTATTATGAATATCAAATAGGCCAAATTGGTAAACAATATCCTATGTTATATAATACGCTTTGTTATTTTACTGGATTAACAGAAAGTGGTTTGCAGTTAATTAAAATGACAGAAGCTTCAGGAAAACTATCTGTATGTCACAAAAGAATATATAAAAATATGACAATAACAGAATTTTATAATCCCTTAAATTTTGTTATTGATTATCGTATAAGGGATATATCTGAATATTATAAACAAAATATATTTAACTTATCAGATTATTTATATTCTAAATTATATTATACTATTAATACATATTTTGACCAAAATGATGCGTTACTATTATTTATAAGATTCTTTCTTCCTACGTTTTATTTTGATTTATATGAAGAAATAATAAGAGGAAATGAAAAAGAAGAAAAAATACTAGAGATAATTGAGAATATTAAAATGTATGAAATATTCTTAAAAAAAATATATGTTTATATTAAAACATATATTAGGATTCCAAGAATAGAATGGTTGGAATAATTAATCAACATTTCTAACTTCTTTAACACTAGGTACCATCTCTTTAATAGCAGACTCGATGCCATCTTTTAAAGTAAGATCGATTAATGAACAGTTGCTACAGGCACCAGTTAATTTAATATATACAATATCATCTTTATAGTCCTTAAACTCTATATTTCCACCATCGCTAATAAGAAAAGGTCTAATTTTTTCTATGACATCCATTATAAGTTCTTTTTCATTCATAATTTTCACCATAAACATTATATAAAAATTTTGACTTATAGTAAAGACATAGATATATTATTTGTGGTATAATCTATGTAGTGGTGGTGATATTAATAATGTATACTGTTAATAAAATTGTCAAGGGTAAAGTGCAGGGTATTACAGAATATGGAATTTTTGTAAAACTTGATGATGCTTATAATGGCTTAATTCATATATCTGAAATATCTGATGGCTTTGTAAAAAATATTGAAGATTATGTTAAAATTAATGATGTGATAAATGTTAAAATATTAGAAGTAGATGAAGAAAAAAAACAGATTAAACTAAGTATTAAAAACATTGATTATAAAAATAACGATAAAAGAAATAATTTAAAAATGATAGAAACTAATTCTGGATTTAGAACTTTAAGTATAAAATTGAACTTTTGGATAAAAGATTATTTAAAAAATAAAAAAATTAATAAATACTATTGACATATGCCATAATTAATGTTATATTTAATTACGTTGACATGTGGGCGATTAGCTCAGTTGGTTAGAGCACCTGCCTTACAAGCAGGGGGTCATAGGTTCGAGTCCTATATCGCCCACCATATGCCGAAATAGCTCAATTGGTAGAGCAACTGACTTGTAATCAGTAGGTTGTGGGTTCAAGTCCTATTTTCGGCACCACATGGAGAGGTAGCGAAGTGGTCAAACGCGGCAGACTGTAAATCTGTTCCCTCGGGTTCGGTGGTTCGAAACCACCTCTCTCCACCACTTTTTGAGATGTTGCCTCGTAGCCAAGCGGTAAGGCACCACACTTTGACTGTGGTATGCGCTAGTTCGAATCTAGCCGAGGCAGCCACTATAATATGTCCTGTTAGCTCAGTTGGTAGAGCATTTGACTTTTAATCAAAGGGTCACAGATTCGAGTTCTGTACAGGACACCATTTAGAAATTAAATCACCAATAATGGTGATTTTTTGTAGCATAAACACATAAATTTAAAAAAAAATCATAAAATTAAAAAAAAGTATTGTCAAATAAATAAAAATATACTATAATGAAGTAGTCATTATGTGATGTGCCTGAGTGGCGAAATTGGTAGACGCACAGGACTTAAAATCCTGCGGGAGTCAAATCCCGTGCCGGTTCAAGTCCGGCCTTAGGCACCAAATGTGGAGAAATACCCAAGTCTGGTTGAAGGGACCGGTCTTGAAAACCGGGAGGTCGGCGACGGCGCGGGGGTTCGAATCCCTCTTTCTCCGCCATTAATATTTATATCGCGGAATGGAGCAGCCTGGTAGCTCGTTGGGCTCATAACCCAAAGGTCGTTGGTTCAAATCCAGCTTCCGCAACCATAGTGGTCTCGTAGTGTAGTGGTTATCACGTCTGCCTGTCACGCAGAAGATCGCGAGTTCGAACCTCGTCGAGACCGCCATTTTATTTTGGCTCTGTAGCTCAGTCGGTAGAGCAGAGGACTGAAAATCCTTGTGTCGGTGGTTCAATTCCGCCCAGAGCCACCATTAAAGTTATTGACTAGCAATTAATATAAATTGCGCTCGTAGCTCAGCTGGATAGAGTGTTTGGCTACGAACCAAAAGGTCAGGGGTTCGAATCCCTTCGGGCGCACCATTGTAATCGGGAAATGGCTCAACTTGGTAGAGCACTTGGTTTGGGACCAAGGGGTTGCAGGTTCAAATCCTGTTTTCCCGACCAGATAGACGACAAAGCCTTATTTTTCAAGGCTTTTTTTGTTTCAAAATTTCCAAAACCCTTAAATAGCCCTTAAATAGCCCTTAAAGTAAGTTTATATGCCAAGTATTTGCTAGTGTTTTAAGGGGTTTTTATTTTAAATTTTTTTTATTTATTTTCATTTAAAATATCACTAGCATTGATAATATAATTTTCATAAAGTTTATTTATTTTTTTAAATTGATTATAAGTTATTCTAACAACTTTATCAGTATTAAAGTAAAACTTTATAGTATCAATATCATCATTATCAAAAGACTCTACAGGTCTAAACCCATAAACTAAATAATAAGACGTTTTCATAATAACACACCTTTCTATTCTTTAAAATTTAACTTATTAATAACAGTTAATGCTTTATCTTCATCACTAGGAATAAAATGTGAATAAATGCTCATTGTTGTATTAATATCTTTATGCCCTAATCTTTTACTGATAACAGTAACAGGTACATTATTAGATAATAAAAAACTTGCGTGGCTATGTCTAAAATCATGAATTCTAATCTTTTTAACATGAGCCTTTGAACAATATTCGTTTTTTCTTCTACCAACGGTAGAATGTGATAAGGGAAAAGCACCACCAAAGATATAAAAATCATCAGAATAATTACTAAAACTTGTATAATATTCTTTTAAATCATTTAATAGTTTTATAGTGCTTAAATCTAGTTTAACTGTTCTTATAGACGATTTAGTCTTAGGAATAGTAATTACATATTCATTATTGCTTTTACATTTAGCAATAGTTTTATTTATATCAATATAGTCATTTTTAAAATCATACCATTTTAGTGCTAATAATTCGCCAATTCTAGCACCTGTATAAAATAAAACACTATATAAGCAATAATAGACTTTATCATCAACTACGCTTATAAATTTTTTAAACTCTTCATAAGTCCAAAAATCTACCTTGGGTAAATAATTATATTTTGAAAAATTGCCCCCACTAATAGCAACATTTTTTGATAAATTATAGTTATCAATTGCAAAATTAAATATAGATACTAAAGCACCATGTAAGTTAGAATTATATTTATAAGAAAAATTTAATGAGATAATTTTTTCTTTCCAATTCAAATAATCATTAATATTAATATCGTAAATATGAAAGTCTTTAAAAAACGGTAAAATATGGTTGTTAAATCTACTTTTTAATGACCTTATAGATTGTGGTTTTAACATCATGCTTTTATTTCTTAGATATACATTATATAATTCCATAAAAGTAATATTATCGGTAGTATCAATTTCCGATTTAATAATAATGTCTTCTTCGGCTAATTTTGCTTTAACCTTTGATTTAAAACCATTTCTTTGTATTTGTTTCTTTGTTCCATTGATATTGACATATGTTCTTATATAATAAGTGTTATTACTCTTATTTTTATATATTGGCATATTTTTACTTTTTACTTTTTGAAAAAAGTAAAACAAAAACTTTCTAACTAAAACCGTTAAGGTTGCATTCTTTCAAAAAAAATTTTGAAAGAAATAAAGCCATTATATTATTAATTTTTATTGTCAATAACCTTTCACGGCATATACTCGCCTAAAGGCTCCGTTATTCCATGGTGTTATATGACATAAAAAATTAATTATTGCTTTCTAAGTAAGTATAATAAACACATTTAGTATCATATATATCATAACCATGTGGAATATTTTTGAATAGTTTTTTATAAATAAATTTTACTAATTTATCTATTTCTTTTTGTGTATCATCATCAAAGACACAGTAACCTGTACACAATAATAGTTCATAAAGATAATACAAATTCAAATCTAAATTTTGTTTAATAATTTTTCTATTTTCCATAAATAAACACCCCCTAATTAACAAAAGTTATTAATAACAACCCAATTATCATTTATAAATCTTAAAGTACGTATTAATTCTTTATTTTCATATATCAATATATCTTCAAAAATATTAACTATTAATAATTTTTCTTCAATGTTCTTCTTCTCAGTTATTTCAACTGAATTAAAAGTCATTTGTTTAAAATTGAAATATTTTTTATCAAAACTATCATTAATATATTTTTCTAACATAATTACACCTCACAATAATTTACTTTGCTAACTTTAATAATTTTTCTTTATTAGCCATTTGGTAAATATAATCAATATCTAGGTTTAAATATTCAATTACATTACGCATAGGAACATATTTTGTCTTTGTACTAGGCAATTTTTTATTTTGCTTTTCTAAATCATTAGTAATAGCAATACGAATACTTGTGGCTTTATCTCTTCCACAATATGCTAATTTACTAATATCGTGTATATCAGCCCATGGCTTAGACAGTATTTCTAATAATTCAAAATTAGTCATATAATTATCGGCTCCTTTCTTATGGACACTGCGTGTCACTATAAACATGATAACACGAACGACACTAAGTGTCAATAACTTGATAAAAAAATTTTTTTATGATAAAATTATTAAAAAAAAGAGAGTGAAAAAGAAATGAAAGCAAACGAAATAATAAAAGTATATAGAGAAAAATTAGGAATAACACAACAAGAGTTAGCCGATAGAATAGGGATAAGTAGAACGTATGTTGCAAAAATAGAATACGGAAAGGCAAAAAGTATAAATTTTACTATACTTAAAAAAATATGTACTCAATTAAACATAGATGAAAAAACAGCAAACGAAATTTTCGAAGACTACGGTTATACAATAGAAAAATTAATTAAAATGGGTATAATTGAAATAACAGAAGAAAAAGAATTAAAAGGAATAGATAAATTAACAAAAATTTATGGAAAGATTAACAATATAACAATTATAAAGATTTTAAATAATTATAAAAACGGTAACTTAAAAATAGATGAAACAATAGCACTATTAAATTTAATAATAGGAATTGATTTAAGAAAATTTATGTCAAATGAAGATATTAAAAATAATAACTTAGAAACACTATGCTATCACAAAAAGCACTAATTAAATAAAAAATAATTAGTGCTATTATGTTATATGATATTCTATTTTATCATTTGTAACAATTTCATAAAATTGATAAATATTGTTAAATTTATCTTTATACTCTTTTTGAAATTTAATATTTTCACTTTTTAAATCATTTTCTAAAATGAAGTTATCAATTTCACTGTTAGAACTAAGATATGTAATAACAGGTTTTTTTAAATTATAAGAATATAAATATTTTTTTCTACCAAAAAGTCTATTATCAAAATCTTTAGTCATATATTTTGCCATATAACGAGCAACATTAGAAATATTTCCACATACTGAATTAATTTTCAATATACTAGAAAAACCATTATTCCAATATTTTATAGTTTTAAAAACTTTATATTTATGGCTTTTTAAATTGTAAGTGCATTTCGTATTTTCATAGCAATTATCTTGCAAACGCAAAACAATTTTTTTGTCGTTCATTTTTTCATTTTCTTTTAAAATAATATTTTCAACATAAAATTGTGATAAATCTAAATTTTCATTATGTTTAGAAATATATTTGTTTAATGCTATATTTTCATTAATTAAAACATTATTATTATAATCAATATTAGTAATTAAATGATAGTGTATTCTTTCATTTTTTTGAAACTCAATAACACCTATATATGAAAAGTTTGGGAAAACTCTTCTAACTTTACGACAAAATTTATTAAATTCATAATTGGCTTTATCTAAATTATTTATATTTTCATTAAAAGTCAATGTTATAAATGTTTTAAAAATATCTTCGTTTGTCATAATCAAACGACACAAATTATTTTTTGCTCTAGTTAAATTTTTATATTCAATTTCTTGTTGCTTAATATCTAAATCTTTTATATTTTCATTTGTCATAGTCAAACGAAATACATTATTTTCTTCTCTAATACGACAAAATTTATTATATTCACTTTCCTGTTGTTCAATATTAGTCAGAATTTCCAAATTGTTATTTATATTATACAAATTATCAATATCTAAATTCATAATATTATTAATTTTTTGATAGTTACAATCTTTTGTATCAAATTTTTCCCAATTATCAATTTTATGGGAGTTTATATAGTTTGTTTTATAATACTGTTTATATTTTCCACAAGTAATACACTTTATATCATAATCAGTATTAGGTTTTGTCCTAGATATGAGACTACTATCAAGTATAGTAGAACTTAATGATGAGGGCAAAGCCCTCTCATCATTTAAGTTCTTAGCCTCATTTTCATCAAATTTTACACATTCTTTCATTTTACCTCACAAAGCCCTTAAAAAAAGGCAATAAACTTAAATTTTAGCCTTTTTTAGAATTTAAAGGTATTGAAATACAAGGAACTAATAAGTCTCATCTAGTCCTGTTTTCCCGACCATAAAGAAATTAACCGTTGAATTTCAACGGTTTTTATTTTTTTAGATACTATTTAGGTACTAAAGTTATATAAATTATATGGTTCCTAAAGTAGTTTTATATGCTAAGTATTTGCTAGTGTTTTTTATGATTTTTTTATTAATAAAGTTAAAAAATTTATAAAAAGTCAAAAATAATGAGAAAAAAGTCAAAATTTATGGTATTATTATAATAGAGGTGATTGTACATGGAAGGATTGGTTCTAATTGTTGTAACTATTTTTATAGTTGCAAGCCTAAGCGTTGGAATAGTACTTTCTGTCATCCAAAATAAAAAGAATAAAAATATAAAGAAGACATTAGATAAACTTGAAGTAGAAAAGAATGTCATAGACAGTACACCAATAATGCCTGAACTTGCCAAACTTGAAGGCTATTTAAAAAATGATAAAATTAATATTATGTATCAAGAATGGAAAGACAGACTTGATACTATTAAAACAAGTCATATTCCGAAAATAACAGATATGATTCTTGAAGCAGATTATGCATTATCACAAATGGATTATAAAGGTGCAATGTATAAGATTGCTAAACTAGAGATGGAAATATATAAAGTAAGAACTAGTTCTGAGTTTTTACTTAATGAAATAAAAGCCCTAACATCTAGTGAAGAGAAAAATCGTGCTGTTATTACAACACAAAAGACAAAATATCGTGAATTATATCAAAAATTCTTGAATTCTCAAAATGAATTTGGTGAATATGTGAATACAGTATCTCTTCAATTCGAAAATATTGCTAAAAGATTTGAAGATTTTGAAACGGCAATGGATAATAATGCATATAATGAGGTTTCACCATTAATAAATGCAATCGATGAAATGCTTAATCATATGCAAGTTGTCGTAGAAGAGGTTCCATCAATTGTTTTAATTGCTACTAATGTATTACCTAATAAAATTAGTGAAATTCAAAAAATTTATAATAAAATGATTGAAAAGGGATATCCGCTTGATTATCTAAATGTTGAATATAATATTGAAGAAGCACATAAAAAAATAAACGATATATTAGATCGCTGTAAAGTTTTAAATTTAGAAAATAGTTTATTTGAATTACAAGTTTTAGTAAAATATTTTGATTCATTATTTGAAGATTTTGACAAAGAAAAGGCAACTAGGGAAACATATGAAACGATAAACAATAATTTTGTCACTAAACTTGAAAAAGCAAATCGCTTAATTAGTGAAATATTTATGCAACTTGACGATATTAAAAAACTATATAATTTATCTGATGAGGATATTGAAGAATTAAATGTAATTAGAGAAGAAATAAAAGGTCTAAATTCTGATTATAAGACATTAAATGCTCATATTTCTAATAATACATTTGCCTATTCTAAAATCACTAAAGAGGTTGAAGTATTGCAAGTCAAATTATCTAGTATAGAAGATCGTTTAGATGTAATGCTTGATTCAATTGGAAGTATGCATGATGATGAAATAAGAGCTAGACAACAATTAGAAGAAATTAAGCAAATACTTAAACAATCAAAAAATAAATTACGTGAATATAATTTACCAGTTATAACTAAAGCATATATTGTTGAATTAAAAGAAGCACAGGCTGCTATAAAAGAGATTATAAATGAACTTGATAAAAAACCTATTACCATTGAAGTATTAAATACAAGGGTCGATACGGCAAGAGACTTAGTTTTAAAATTATTTGGTCGAACTAATGAAATGCTTAAAACAGCCATGTTTGCAGAAATGGCTATCGTATATGGAAACAGATATCGTAGTAGTGTACCTGATCTTAATAGAAACTTAACAAATGCAGAAAGTCTATTCTATAAAGGAGAATATCAAGATTCATTAGAACTTACAATAAATTGTTTAAATAGGATTGAACCTGGCATTTATGATAAATTATTATCATTATATGGTGATAAACAGTCACAAAGTTAATTTACGATTATTTACAATTAAGTATACTTTGATAGTATGCTTTTTTTGTAATTTTTGATATACTAGATAATGGATGAGGAAGTGGACAATGGAATTTCTAGATGTTTTAGATGAAAATGGTAAAAAAACAGGTGTTGTAAGAAATAGAGAACTTATATATAAAAATGGTGATTGGCATAGAACAGTTCATGTATGGCTTTTAAATTCTAAAAATGAATTATTAATACAAAAAAGAGCCAGCAACAAAGAAACTTTTCCAAACCTTTGGGCTATTTCCATTGCAGGTCATGTTAGAAGCGGCGAAGAAGCTATTGATACAGCATTAAGAGAAATCAAAGAAGAAATTGATTTAACTGTTTCTCCAAATATGCTTATACATTTATTTGATATTAAAAGAAAACAAAATTATAAAAATGGTATTTTAAATGTACATGATACAATATATTTATTAAAATATGATTTAGATATAAATAAAACCAAAATACAAAAAGAAGAATTATCGGAAATTAGATTTATTAATTATATAGAGTTTGAAAATAAATTGTTAAATCATGATTCACAGTTTGTACCTTATAGTGAAGAACATAAATTATTATTTGAATACTTAAAAAATATGATAAAAGGGTGATATAATGAGGCAATTATTATTAATTAAATATGGAGAATTAACGACAAAAAAAGATAATCGTAATACATTTATAAATATTTTATGTGATAATATTCATAAATCATTAAATGGTTTAAATTTTAAAATAATTAAAAATAGGGTAAGAATGTTTATAGAATGTGAGGAAATTGATTTAAAAAATGTAATTAATAAATTACAAAAAGTCTTTGGAATACACTGCATAGTTGTATGTGATAAAGTAAATAATAATATAAGTGATATTAATGAAAAAGTTATTAGTATCCTTAGAAATAAAAATTTTAATACTTTTAAAGTTGAAACTAATCGTTCTAATAAACAATTTGCATTAACATCACCTGAAATAAGTCGCCAAGTAGGTGCAAGTGTTTTAAAAAATTTAAATTGTAAAGTTGATGTTCATAATCCTGATATAATTGTTTATCTAGAAGTTCGTGAAGATAATACATATATTTATTTAAATGAATATAAAGGAGCCGGTGGATATCCTGTTGGCGTTCAAGGAAAAGGATTATTAATGTTAAGTGGTGGAATTGATAGTCCAGTTGCTGGTTATCTAGCAATGAAACGTGGAATTAGTGTTCAAGGTTTGTATTTTGAATCACCGCCACATACAAATATTCAAGCCAAAGAAAAGGTATTAAAATTAGGAAATATTTTAAATGAATATTCAGGAAATTTTAAAATTCATGTTGCACATTTTACAAAAATTCAAGAGGAAATTTATAAAAATGTTCCAGATGAATATGTCATTACTATTATGCGTAGAATGATGTATCGTATAGCCGAAAGATATGCAAAAAAGAAAAAATTTAAAGTAATAATTAATGGAGAAAGCGTTGGACAAGTTGCAAGTCAAACTTTAAGTAGTATGCAAGCTATAAATAATGTTACAAACTATCCAATAATTAGACCTGTTTGTTGTATGGATAAATTAGAAATAATAGAACTTGCTAAAAAAATAGGTACATATGAAACAAGTATTTTACCATATGAAGATTGTTGTACAGTATTTGTCCCTCGCCATCCTGTTATTAATCCAATAATTGAAAAATGTATAGAGTATGAAAATAGATTTGATTATGATACTTTAGTTAATGAATGTGTTGATAGTATTGAAATTGTAAAAATAAATAACAAAAACTATAATGATTTATTATAAAAACCAAAAATTACCAATAAAAATAATGTATTATTAAGCCAAATGTACACAATATATTAGTGTACAGGAGGTGAAACAATGAATAATAAATCAATGAGCAAATTAGTTGTACCAGGAGCTAAACAAGCTATTGAACAAATGAAATATGAAATAGCTAATGAATTAGGTGTTAAAATGGGTCCTGATGCTACTTCAAGAGCAAATGGTTCAGTTGGTGGTGAAATCACTAAGAGATTAGTTCAAATGGGTGAACAACACTTAGGAGGATCTAATTACCAAGCTAAATAAGTATAAAATTGGACAGTTATTATAACTGTCTTTTTTCTGCAAAAAATTACAAATTATAATATCATAAATCTAGTACAAGATAATAATGAACGGTGGTGAGATTTATGAGTAATAGAAATAAATTAGTTGTACCAGGTGCAAAACAAGCAATTGAACAAATGAAATATGAAATCGCTCGTGAACTTAATGTTACACTTGGACCAGATACATCTGCTAGAAAAAATGGCTCAGTAGGTGGAGAAATGACTAAAAGACTTGTTCAAATGGGTGAACAATATTTAAATAATAAATAAATTATTATAAAGTAATGAGAAAGCATGTATTTAATCTTTCTCTTTTTTATATGAATTTTAATAAAATATGTATCTTATTAACTAAAATTTTAAAAATTAATGTTTTTTTGAAGGAATTTAACTCACTTGTATCGAAAGATATAAGTGGAGGTGAAAGAAATGCGAAGATACATTCCCATTACTT
>URIY01000032.1 GCA_900547995.1 uncultured Mycoplasmatota bacterium | reverse complement strand
TTTGCTAAATATTACCTATTTATATTTTATTTATTAGTTTTACTCTTTTTTACTGGGGAAAAACAAAGAGAGATTATTACCAAATTCTTCAAACATTAACTATATTTGAACAAAAATTGTTTCAACTCTTTTTATTATTTATTCTATAAGTATTTCTTCTTGACAAAACTAATGAT
Organism: uncultured Mycoplasmatota bacterium; assembly: GCA_900547995.1. Taxonomy (GTDB): domain Bacteria; phylum Bacillota_I; class Bacilli_A; order RF39; family UBA660; genus UMGS1045. The sequence continues at coordinate 20,783 of URIY01000032.1, read as the reverse complement.
AAATATCATAATTTCATTAGTTTTGTCAAAGTTATAAATAAAGTTAAACATAAAAATAGAAATTAACTTATCAAATTAATTTCTGTCTTTTCTGTTTTAAAAATTTATTACATATATAAAATATTAGTTATTTTAAATAATTTATTTAATCTTACACTCTTTAACATATTTAATAAACTTGTTATTTTTTACATCATATCATTTATAATATAATTAAAAAACTGTTCATTATTTTTATTTACAACTAAATTATATATTGCTTCTATTAATGGACTATCAATATTCTTAAGTTTTATAAATCTATATATACCATTTAAACTATATAACCCCTCAATAGTATTATTTGATATATACTCATTTATAACTTTGTCTTCTTGTTTTTCACCAATCATTTTACCAAAACTATAGTTTCTACTCTTATTTGATGTACAAGTTAAAATTATATCACCAATTCCTGCATATGAAAGAACTGTTTTACTATCTCCACCTAGTGACATGATTATACTTTTAATATCACTTATGGCTTTAGTTATATAGGTTGCAACTGCAGAGTTACTATAACCCATTCCATATAAAACTCCAGAACCAATAGCAATAATATTTTTTATAGTTCCACATATTTCTGTACCAATAATATCATCTAAGTACATAAAACTAACACTTCCATCAAATAGATTCATAGTAGTATCAAAAATTTCTTTATATTTAGTAGCAACTACAAAACCTACGGGATTGTTGTTTGCTAAATCAATAGCAAAAGTAGGACCTGATAATATACCAATTTTATCAGTATTTAAATGTTTTTGAATAAGTTCATATGTAAACATACTATTTTCTTTTTCAATTCCTTTGGTTGCTACTAAAATATTTTGCTTTTTATAATATTTACTTAAAAGAATTAAAGTATCATTTAAAAATTCAATTGGGATTGCAATAACAATAAAATCACTATTAAATAAACAATATTCCATATCGTTAGTAAATTCTATATTATTATTTAACTTTATACCTGGTAGTAACTTATCATTACCCCTATTTTCAATAAGCATATTTTTTTCTTCTTCAAATTTAGTCCACATTGTAATATTTACATTTTTAAATCTACTTGCAAGAGCAAGTCCAAAAGATCCTGTTCCTATAATACTTAACTTCATATTCTTTCACCTTACTTATATTAACATGAAAATGGAAAAAAACAAAGACTATCTTTGTTTTTTATGATTTTTTATTAAAGATAAAATTAATATTCCTAAACTAGCACCAATCATATCAATAAAAACATCAAGTAAGCATCCTGTTCTATCAGGGATAAATAATTGATGAAGTTCATCAAAGCTTGCTAGGATAAAGCATATTAAAATACTTACAACAATCTTTTTATCAATTTTTAATTCATTAATAAAGTTTAAAACTAATATTCCAAGTATAAAATATTCGGTAATATGAGCCATTTTTCTAATTATCATAAAGAAAATATCTGAATCTACAAAGAATAAGTATTTTTCTAAAATACCATTTGTAAGTGATGTTGAGGTACTTCCATCTTGATTAGAAAAAAGAAAAATAACCAATAACCATATTACAATAAGTAATAATTTAACTATCTTTTTCATAAAACCTCATTTTATTTCTAATTCTTTTAATATTAATTGATATTTAATATTTAAGATATTAAATATATATTTAATTATTAAAGATGTTGTATATGATATTAGTAATAGCCATATAAATATTAAAACATCTATTTTTGGCATAAAAATAAATTTTTGACACAATATATAACAATAAAAACTATGTGTAAGCCATATAATTGTTGATTCGTTACCAATTTTAATTAGTATTTTTCTTATCTTTTCTATTAATCTATTTTTAGTATTAAAAATAATTGTTATACAAATTATAAATATAGGTGTATATATATAATCATAAAGATAACCTAATCTTCCTCTTAAATAAAAGATAATACTAAGTATTCCAAAAGAAATTATTTCATACATATAATTATTACAATATTTATTTTTAAAATAAGATAAAATATCGTATTTAGCAAACAAAATACCCATCATAAAACTTGATAATAAACTAGTAGTCAAATGTATATTATAAAAAATAAAATTCCCACTTAATAAACTTGTCCAACTATTTAATTGAATAAGAGGTATTATTTCTAAACAAATAACATTTGCTAGAATAGTTAATATCAAATTAGAAACAAAATTAAGTTTATTCATTAATTTAATAATTAATGGAGAAAAAATAATTAAAATAATATATGGAGTAAAAAACCACCATTCTGTAACTATAGATGTTTTTAATCCAAAGAAATTTAAAAGTATATCTAATATATTAAATCTTATTCTACCAAATATTATACCAATAGGTACAATAACTAAAAATACTTTCCAAAATATTTTATATAAATTATATACCCTTTTTTTAACTACACTTTCTTCTTTATTGTTCTTCATAGATATATATGCAGAATAACCTGCTAAAAAGATAAAGATAGTTACACATATTTTACCAAAACTAGCAATTAGAAAAGATATATTATGATTATTAATAGTTGGAATTAAATTAATATAATTATTATAAATTCGCTCTGGAAATCCAAATAAATGATGATATAGCATTAACATAACTGCTATAGCCTTTACTACTTTTGTATCATCTTTTGTAAATGTCATAAAACCACCCTAATATTATTATAAATAAAAATTTAAAAAAAATATATAGTTTTAAATATATATTTTTAATTATCATATTTATTTTTATCATTTATAAGCTAATCTATAACATTGATCTTAGTTATACCATCATAATCTGTTTCTAAATCCATATCTAGGGTCAATAAATATTTTGGATAATAATCACCTGTTTTTTGGAGTGACTTTAATTCTCTTTCTAATACTTTCTCATCTCTTACAGACAATGCAACTTGGAAATATTTTAAACCATTTCTATTTTCTGCCACAAAATCAACTTCTAATTCATCTACTTTTCCAACATAAACTTTATATCCTCTTCGAAGTAACTCTAAATATACTATGTTTTCTAATATATATCCCATATCACTATTTGCTTTTTTTCCTAAAAGATAACTTCTTAATCCAGTATCAACTACATAATACTTATAATCTCTTGCAAGTAAATTTTTCCCTTTAACATCAAATCGTTTGGCCTTATATATTAAAAAGCTTTCTAAAAATGCTGAAATATAATTTTCAACTGTATGATTACTTATTGATATACCTTTACTTGTAAGAGTGTCACTTATTTTTTTTGTTGAAATTGGACTCCCGACACTATCAAATATAAATTTTAATATGCTTTCTAACAATATTTTATCTTTTATATTATTTCTAGCCATTATATCTTTATATACTATTGTTGAAAAAATACCATCTAAATATTTATCAATATCATTTGGATTTGAATTTAATATACTTATATATTACCTGGCATTCCACCATTTTGCATATAGTTTAAAAATAATTGTTGGTAATTATTATCATTGAATGCTGTTATATATTCCTTAAATGATAATGTTAACATTTTAATCTCAATATATCTACCAGATAATAAAGTAGCAAGTTCCCCAGAAAGCAAATAAGCATTAGAACCAGTTATATAAAGATCAACATTTTTTTTAATATATAAGCCGTCTACAGCTTTTTGAAATTCTGGAACATTTTGCACTTCATCTAAAAAAACATAATATTTTTTACTTAAAATAATTTTTTTATTAACAAAATCATAAAGTTCTTTATAACTATTAAAAGCATAATCTGCATTTTCTAAATTTATATGAATTATTTGTTCATCATTAATACCATTTTCTTTAAGATAATTAATAAATAGTTCAAATAAAGTAGATTTACCACATCTTCTTATACCAATAACAACTTTAATTAAATCTTTATCTTTCCATCTTTTCAATTCTTCAAGATATTCAACTCTTTCTATCATAGTTATCACCTCTAATATAGAGTATATACTTATCAAATAGAAAAGCCAAGTTTTGGAAATATTTTTCCAAAACTATGTATTTTCGACATTTTTTGAAAAAAAATCAGCAAATAATTTGCTGATTTAAATATTATTCTAATCCAAGTTCTTTTAAAGTTTTACCATTTTCCATTCCATCAATATATTCTTTAGCCTTAGCAACTGTTTCTTTATCTGGAATCATAACATATAATTCTTGCATTCCTGCACTATATGTATAATCATAAGAATCAGAGCCATTTAAACTATAATTTTTAATAGTCCAAGATGGCATTTTATCTAATTGATGTTTCATTAAAGTTGTAATAGTACTTGTTTTAATATTTGTTTCAAAGGAATTAGAAAGTTCATCTAATAATGTAGTATATTTCGTAAGAATAGTAGTTGATGATGTAACTTTTTTTATGATGGACGTTATAACATCTTGTTGATTTTGAACACGATGTCTATCCCCCTCTTGATATGCATAACGTTCTCTCACAAATGCAAGAGCCATGGCCCCATCCATGTGATTAATACCTTCAATAATTTTAACCTTTTTATTATTATATGGAATAAAAGTTTTATCAGAATATACATCAATTCCACCAATAACATCAACAACAGATACTAATGTAGAAAAATTAACTCTAACATAATAGTCAATATTTATATCTAGTAAATCTTCTATAGTATTTACTGACATATTTATTCCATATATACCTGCATGTGTTAATTTATCTTTATATCCTGTTGTATCATGTAGTTGTACATAATAATCTCTTGGTATAGATGTTAATAATATTTCATGATTTTTCGTATTTACCGTAACTAACATATTAACATCACTACGACTACGTGTAGATATATCACCATATTGGTCTATACCACTTACATATATAGTAAATGTTTCTTCCATTACATTTACATTTGATTGCTTAGTAGACTCTTCTTTAACCTTAACTTCAATTGTGTCAATTATTTTTGTATCATCCTTAAAAATTTCAATTGATTCTTCAATAGAATCTTTATGATACGCACTAATAATAATCGCATCTACATTTTCATCAAGTAATTCTTCAGACATTTCTAAAACTGATTTATATTCAACACTTTCATACTTAATCTTATTTCCAAGTTCTTTTATAGCCATATCATATATATCAATTTGTTCATCAAATGTACCTATTTTTTTGTCTTTTAAATCATCTATTTTGGTATATTTAGAATTTTTGTTTACAACGACATAATATGTCTCTGTAATCATTCCTTGCTCCCTAATTTTATCCATAAAATGATATGTTTTATTTATATAAGAACATCCTATCCAAAAGATTATACACATAAACATACCTATTAACATAATTATAACTTTAAACCAAATTCTAAATTTAGGTTTAATTAATACAATTGAAAATAATGCAATAAATAAATTACTAATTAAAACAAGTGGTAAAAAATATTTAGTTGGAAGGACATTAACCCCCCCTACAAATATATCAAAAACAATTGATGATACAATTAGTATAAATGAAAATACTATACCAATATTTCTAATTATTTTCTTTTGTTTTTTTATTTTCTTCTTATCAAAATTTTTCCCCATAATAACCTCTCATACTAATTAATCTTTGTTTCTATATTGGCTGATTGCATCATTATATAAGTAGTTCCATCATTAACATTTATTTCAGTACCATCTAATTTTTTATAAAGTGTTTTAGATGCTCTATCTTTCTTTTCCCACGTAATTGGAATTGCATAGCCATTAGTTATATAATATCCATTTCCAGTTCCAACATTTTTAAAATCTAAATAATAATTATCACTTGCATTAACAAAATTAAATTTTACTACAATAATATTTTTTGCTGAAAAATGTTCCTTAGTAAAATAATCTGTATGAGCAATTCCATTTACATATCTTTTATATTTTTTAGAATTTTCATCATATTTAAAATTTACTTCATAATAATTATTTGAGTATGTAACGGTCACATTATTTGCAATTATATTATCATCTATTTTACTTAAATCAACTTCATTTAAACTATAATTCAAAACCCCTTTGTTTTCTGTTGTCAATCTATATCCTTTATTTTTAGCGACTTCATTACATTTTTCTAAACTTGTATATGCTGTATGCTCCGTAGCTAACCCTTCTGGATTCTCTCGCCAAAATGGTGAATCAAATAAACCATTAATATTATTTATACCTAAAGTAGGTATTTCTTTTTGTGCATAATGACTATATCCAAAATGAACAAAGATAGCATCGTTTTCCATAACATAATCTAAAAAATTATGTCTAGCACTTCTAACTGTCCCAATTTTTGAAGTCACTTTATCTTTATATAATGCTAGAGATCTTGACATACCACCTTCTACTGGCATTTCATAAATCAAATACGCATCAGAAAGACCTGTTTGTACCTTAACAGCACTTGGAAAATTATTAACAACCACTGCATAAGGTCTTGAATTTGATTCCATATCAACAACTTCAATTTTCCTCTCAGCAATTGGTTCCTGCAACTGTTCTTGTTCAAATTTCTTGTCTATAATATTATTTTTTTCATTTTTAGAACAGGAACCGCCAAATAATACAATAATTAATAATATAATAGCAATAAAATTATTTTTTTTCATACTTATTAACTTCCTTCAAATAATCCTATTTCGAACTATAATAAACATATCAATAAAAATGTACTTAGTATTATTTTATTGATATTTATTTTCACTGCCCATTTTAATTTTTTCCTTAATCATTGTAGTTGAAACATTTTTTGTATAAGGAAAATATTCAATATGTACACCCAATTTTTTAAAGTCTTCCTCTGTTTTTTTATATCTTTCTGATCCTTTCCAATCATCACCAGAAAATAAAACATCAAATTTAAAATCACTTAAAGCCTTCATTTTATCATTTGTTGTTTCAATATCAATTAAATATGCAGCATCAACGACTTTTAAAGCATTTATTATTCTAAGTCTTTCTTCTTCTGAAATTATTGGCTTTTTCTTCTTTATTTGTGTTACATATTCATCATTACATACACCAACAATCAATACATCACACATTTCTTTACATTTTTCAAATAAATTTAAATGTCCAATGTGAAACAAATCATATACACCACATGTATATCCTATACGATATTTCTTCATAATTCTTCCTCCAATTAAATTTTTTATTTATTACTTGTATCAAAGCAAATATTTACCACATAGTGATGTGGTACTTGTTGTTCTTTTGGTGGCAATTTCATATAATCACCATAAGTTTGTTTTAAAATATTCTTATATCCCTTAGCCACCATTGCATTTAAATTTTCAAATGGAATATCAATATACTCATCAAAATCATTTGATAACCACGTTGTTTCACTCATACTAGAAGTACCACATATGCTACTAATATATTTATTATCATTATCTTTTCTATGATTGGCGATATTTTTATAAAATAAATTAACTAAATAATTATGTGATAATGGTAAATATATTATCTTCATACATCTATAGGCAAATAATTTAATCTTACTATGGTGAAAGCAGTAATTACATTTACAAAAAAGTATCTTTTTAATTTTATCTTTCCTAGAATATAAATATTTTCGTTCTTTCTCATTAGAAGAAGTATTATCCAATGGAAAAATATCTATAAATATTCCTTTAGGTGCCTTTGTAGTAGATAAAGATATTTCTTCCAAAAGTGTATTTTTTTTCATTACTTTTGCAAATGGAAGAGCATAATTTTTATTTTTCTCAAAACAAACGATAAAATAATCATTATTTAATTTTTCACTACAAATATTTATAAACCTATTATAATATCTTCTTTCCATCATTATATCAATATCGTCATCCCAAGGGATAAAGCCTTTATGTCTTACAGCACCTATTAATGAACCAAATGCCAATGAATATTTTATATCATTTTTTCGGCAAATATCATCAACTTCTTTTAAAATATCTAATTCGATTTTTTTTAAATTTTCTAATTGATTATTACTTAATTTTATCAAATTGATTTCCTCCCAATATTATTTAAAAATTTATTAAAAATAAACTTTAATTCTCTTGCATATATTACTATTATAATACAAATAAATAAAATTTCCAATAAATATAATATAATATAGTTAACATCTATAAAATATATTGATGATTGAATTAATAAAATAATATAGGCACAAATATCCTTCGTTAATTTGATATTGATATTTAATATTTTTTTTACACTAATATATCTTAATAACCATACTACAAAATATGATATTAATGTAGAAATTGCAGCACCAATTGGCCCCATAAAATAGACTAAAAATATATTAAGAGAAATATTTATTAAAGCACCAACAAATGTTGTTTTTGCCAAAGATGATGAATTTTTAGATGCACTAAAAATGCCTCCTAACAATCCTGACAATGCGCCAAAAACTACTGAAATCATCAAAAATGGTGAATATTGCCATGCTAAAAAGAATTCATTAGAAAATAGTATTTTTGCTATTAATTTATTAATAACAATTAATAATGAGCATATTATGACCATACCACAATTATATACTTTGTATATATTAGAAAAAAAACTAATATTTTTAGAATCAAACTCCTTTACGGCTGATATTGTCCATGCCTGATTAAATATACTTTGAAAAACATTTAAAATTGATGGAATCTTATATGCAACTGAATAAATTCCGTTTGAAGCCACTCCGCAAAGCCATGTAACTGTATATCTATCAGATACATTATTAAACCACCAACTTATATCACTTATAATCAATGGTTTACTATAACGCTCCATTTTGTTTTTTAAATTTTTATCAACTCTACATTTATCAACAATATTTAAAATTTTTAATTTAAAAATCAAGTATATAATTGAAAATAAATATGATAATATATAAGCAAAGAAGTAACCATCAATACCCATTTTAAATACCATTAAAAATAATATATTAGTCAAAAGCATTATAATTGAATTTATTAAGCCAGCAATTGCTACAGCTCTTATATTTTCACAACCTCTAGCAAACTGTGAAAATAATGAATAAAAGCATTCCAAAATAAACAAAGCAATAAAAAAAATTGGAAAAGAATTAAAAATAGGTATAAGATTAAAAATGTAATTTATAAAAACGATAATTATAATTATTATAGAAGATTTTACTATCCTATTCATCCCTACTTTAAACACTGCTTGTCTATCACATGTTTGGTCTAAACTGAACCGCATCACAGATTGTACAATATCTAAAGTCAAAATTGGTATTAATAGTAAAATTGTTGTTGTATATAAGTCAAACAATCCATATTGTTCTGTAGATAAAATAGATGTATATAGTGGAATTAAAATAAAACTAAGAATTTTAGAACCAAAATTACTAATTGTCAAAATACCTATATTTTTTAAAAGATAGCTATACTTTTTATTCATATTTAAAATCATCTTCCTTAAAAATTTTATTATATAACGATTCTTCACTCAATTTTGTGTAATCAATTTTATATGTAAGTTTTTGAATTGGGCAAATTTTTTTTACGGAAATCAAATATTTGTCATCAACTTTATTATAAATATTTTCATGTAGCATATGTGTAATTGAATGCGGATAATATTCAATATTTTTAAAATCATCAGGAAATTTCTCATAAATCATTCTCATAAACAAATGCCATATAAAATATTCTCTAACTTTAGATTCTTTTTTCCAATATTCAAATAAAAAATCTCGTTCATATTTAAAAATATGACAATCTTTCTTTGAATATATAAACCAATTATTATATATTAATATATCATCTTCCCCACGCATATCAAACATAAAAAAATCATTCTTATATACATATTTAGGTATATCGTCCAACAGCATAGTTGTTGCATCAATCCACAATCCACCATATTCTATTAATAACAAAGTACGAATAATGTCGGAAAATAATGCATTAGGAATAATTCCATTTTCCCATTTTTTTTCAATATAATCGGGTATATCAATATAATCTTTATAATTAAATTGATCAATAAAAATAATACTACTTTTTTCAAACCTTTTATATATTGATGCAATGCACTTTTTTACTTCAGCAGGTGCATTCTCTTTACCTTGCAGCCAACAAACCCATACATTTTTATTAATGCCAATCTCACTCGTCTTTAAATATTTTTTATTCAAAATTTTTTTATATTTATGTTTTAATTTATTAAATTGTTTATTTCTTACTTGATATACCTGAATTTTCATATTAGAATATCCTAATCTTATTAAAAAATAACAGAATATTTTATCAAACAATAATCCATTCTTAATATACTGTTTTAATTTAACAATTTTCTTCATCTTTACACCTCATACTATTAAATGCATAAACCAAAAATAGCATACTAAAATCTGATACGGGCTTTACAAACGATACCTCAGCATAACTATATAATAAATAAATTATTATAAAAAATATTTCAATATTCTTATTTTTTTGTTGTAATTTTTTTATACACTTATAATAAATTAAACAATATATAATTGTAAAAATAATTCCATAACTAGCCATTATTTTAACTTGAGTATTATCACAAATCCAATCATACTGTATAGATTTAGGCAACATGCCAACATTTTCTAGATAATGAGACACCTCCTCTATTCTAGCAGATATTAATTTATTTAAAAAAGAATAAATAAAAGTATTTTTTAAATAATTACCAATAAAAAAAACTACTAAATAAAATAAAGAAACAAAATTCCTTTCAATAAATAGAAAAGGTTTATTTTTTTTAATATTAATTTTTTTTATAATATAGCTACCCCAAATAACAGAAGTACACATTAATAACCCTGTCCTAGACTGTAAAATATGATAAATAATTATAACTAATACTTGCAAAAAAACACATCTCTTTAAATTATTTTTTTTATAATTAACATATGTATAAGAAGCAATTAAATTGAAAAAAATAACAAAAATTGTATTGCCATGCTGATTTGCTAATTTTAACATGTTAAATTTAATACCAAATAAAGCCTCCTGTTTAGTAAATTGTACTACAGGAACAATTTGGAATACACACAAAAGAGAAAATACAAGAGAAAAAATAAGTAAGGTTTTAAACATTATGTTTACCACATCATAAATTTTTATATTTTTCAAGCCAACAATCGCGGGAAAGAATAATAATAAGCCATTATTTTGCATACCGGATTTAAAATAAACAAATACTAAAACAAATAACATAATAAATTGCGTAATATATTCTTTTTTAGTAAATACAGTATTAATCCACATTATAGAAAATGATAAAATACCAACTATTGGCAATATTTTTGAGAATGATAAATTTAAACCACTATTTACTAGGGATGCTTCTAATAACCAATATAATAAAGATGAAACAAAAAATATATAATATAATTTTTTATTATTCAACGAAAAGCGACTATAATCATTAATCTTGTTGTTATATAAATTTAATGTTTCATCCGTAACATCATCCCAATTATATTTATTTAAAATAAATTCTTGGGCATTTTTTTTATATTCTCTTACTTTATTTTTATTTTTGATTAAATCATTCAATTTTTCTTCTAAATCATCAACATTACTTTTTTCAAAAGTAATACCTTTATCTTCAATCACTTCACTGCATTCATCTATATTAGATGTTAAACAACAATTGCCATAACTCATAGCTTCCAATAAACTGAGTGGCATTCCTTCTAAATCACTAGGTAAACAATATACATATGCATTACTGAATAATTCATATAATTCCTCACCTTGTACAAAACCCGTCAAAATTACTCTATCATCTTTTTTTGCTAATTCTTTAATTACACTATAATAAGAAGCAGTATCACTAGAGCCACCAGCAATAACAAGCTTTTTATCAGTTTTTATTTTACTAAATGCTTCAAGCAAATAATGAACACCTTTTTCTGGAACGATACGCCCTAAATATAAAATATAATCATCTTTTTTTAAATTATATTTTTCAGTAATAAATTTTGCACTTTTTATTGCAGGTTTACTTATGCCGTTTGGTATAAAGATAGTTTCACGATTATATGTATCTTTAAAATATTTTTTAACATTCGCTGATAATACAATAATTTCATCAGCATATTTAACAGCCATTTTTTCACCAAATTTAATATATTTGGTTGCTAATCCACCCCATTTAGCCCTTTGCCAATCAAGGCCATGAATTGTTACTATAACCTTTTTATTACTAAACCATTTGATAATCCACATCATAGCACATGGCCCTTCAGCATGATAATGTATTACTTTTGCTTTAGAAAATAATGCTTTAACTGTAGCAAAAAAAGATGATGTCATAGCAGCTAATCCCTTTTTATCAATAGTGATAACTTTTTTTAATTTAACACCTTTATATTCTCTTTTTGATTCTTCAGAAAATTTGCTACCGGCAACATGCTTACCACCTCTATTATAGCAAACAACATCATGTCCTCTGTTCACCATTCTCGTTGAAAGTTCTTCAACGACTACCTCTACACCACCCTCCCTAGATGGAATTCTTTTATGTCCTAACATTGCGATTTTCATAAATTATCACCTACTTAATTATTTTATATATAAATTTTTGTAAACATTTTTATTATCAATTATCTATATTAATTATATTCAAATGATATTGTACACTTTTTTCTATCGAATATGCTTGACTCCTGCCTATCAAGTAATTTTTATATTCTTCTACTTCATCAAAAGCAAATAAATTAATTATTTTATTATATATATCATCTGCATTTCCGCTTTCAGCTAGAAATTGTGGATAATCTCTAGCCAAAAATTCAATTGCCGCCCCGCTGCCATCAGTAGAAATTATAGGTGTTCCAAAAGATGCTGCTTCATTAATAACTAATCCCCAGCATTCTTTTTTTGAAGGCAATAATAATAATTTACAATTTCTATATTCATTATACAATTCTTTTTTTGATAAAAAAGGGGTAACTTCTACATTAGATAAATTCATATCATTTACATTTTTCAGAAACAAATTGGTTTTATTTCCCATACCAATAAATTTGTATTTTAAGTTTTGATTTTTTTTAGCAACTTGTAAAGCTATATCAAGCCCCTTATAATCAAAATATTGTCCTATTACTAAAATACAATCATTTTTATTATTATTTTTATTATTTTTATTTTGTTCTAGTTCATAATCAGTTAATGAACTAAAATAATAAGGTATTATGGGAGAACAATTAACAATTTTTTTTAAATTCATTGCCGACTGTTCGCCTGCAATAAAATAACTACATGCCCCTTTAATAAAAAATCTTTTTATTTTATTTTTTATTCCTTTATCTCCTATAAAATACTCACCATCAATATTTAAATAATACTTTTTGTGAAATAATTTCAATAATATAATGGCCAACATTTGTGATGGACTATTATAACAACCTAAAATAATTTTATCAAATTTTTTAGAAAAAACATATCTTAAAATTTTAATGTCCAAGGCATATTCATTCTTTATTTTTATTCCATTTAAATATTGTATTTTAAAATTGCTTTTTTTACTTTTGGACCAAAGTTCATCCCTATTTGATGATTTTTCTCGTTCGTATAAAACTGTTAAATTACAATATTTAGAAAATTGATTAAAAAACTCTGTGCGATATGGGACTTCAATATTAGAAACATATAGCACTTTTTTCACAAAAGCCTCACTATCCTTTCACTTCGTTCAAGACTAACACATTAATGAATATTGAACAAAATTTGCTTTAATCTATCAATTATTCCGATTTTTCATTTGATTTTCTATATCTTTATCTACAATTTCTTCACCAGACATAGTTCTTAGTGCTTCCTTTGATTTTTCAGATAATCCATCATTTACTAGGCAATGCATATCACATGTAGAACATGCATCTAATTCTTGTTTACTTATTTTACCATCTTTAAAATCCCTTACAATTTTATTTTCAAACATAGAATATTTTTCTTTTTTAAAGAATCTTAAAAATTTATGTTTAAATACCCACCAAGCTGGTTTCCAAATATATTTATGCATTGCAGGTGATACTGAACCAATCATCCAACAATCTCTATCACAGTGTCTTACTTTTTCACGTACTAAATCAGCTTGCTTTGAATTCCATAGTTCATCCCAACTTTGTTCATTTAAATTACCCATTACTTCTTTTTCTTTAGTTCCATTACATGGCATTACATCACCATATGGATCAATAAAAAATGTATCAAAAGCCATATCACATGGAAGTAATCTTTTTTGTCCAAAAATATAATTGATTAATCCATGATTAAAATATGCCCTAAACCATTTCTTAGGTGAATTTGATTTTAATAATTCATTTATTAATTTTTCAAATTCTTTAGCAACCATTAGTCGATCTTTTATAATATTTTTTGCCTCTACAAAATAAAAACTATTATGAAGTGAAGCTGTTGCAAATTCCATATTAAGTTCATCAGACAATTTATATAGTGCAACTAAATCTTTAGCATTTGCATCTTGAACTGTCATACCAAATCCAACATCTGGATGTTTTAATTCAACCAATTTTTTTAGAGTTGAATATCCTTTATTAAATCCATCCTTTAATCCTCTAATTTCATTATTTGTTTGTTCTAATCCTTCTATAGAAATCCTGATTCCAACGTTAGGAAATTCCTCACATAATTTAATAATTCTATCTGTAAAAAAACCATTTGTTGAAATAACAATTCTATCTGATTTTTTATATAATTCCCTAACTATATCAGCTAAATCTTCACGAATAAAAGGCTCTCCACCAGTAATATTTGTAAAATACATTTTAGGCAATTTTTTTATTGTTTCAATACTAAGTTCCTCCTCTGGTTTTGAAGGGCATTTATATCTATTGCACATAGTGCATCTAGCATTACATCTATATGTAACAATAACAGTACCATTTAATTTTTTTTCTTTCATCTTAAATTCCTACCTTCCAGTTCTTCAATTGTTTTTGTTGGATAAAATAGAAAATTTGTATATTTGATTTTCTCACTAATTTTAGATATTAAAACAGGCATATATATGCTAAAAAACATACCAAACATAAAATGAATAAAATAGTCTTTTATTCCAAATTTTAGTAAAACGATTCTAATGCCAGCGGCAAATATCGTATGAAGCAAATATATTTGAAAAGTATATTTTTTAAAAGTATCTAAAACTTTTGAATGATTAATATTTTTAAAAAGGCCAACAAAAATATATATTCCAAATAAAGCAAAAATAAATCTTATAATTTCGTTTGTCAACAAATTTAAATTATTTTTAATAAAATAATATCCTAATGCAAAAACTAAATATAATATAACATATAATAAATTACATACTGTATATTTATTGTTGTTTTTTAATGAAATAAATTTTCCTAAATAAAAATAAATTCCAAATTTCATAATTGAATTAATAAAATATAATTTTGTATCTATAAAGAAAGATACCATTTTAAAAATTATTAAAATGCTGCAAATAATATTTTTATTATTATTACATATTTTTTCTAAAAAAGGAATAAATATAAATATAGATGTAAGTGCATATAAAAACCAATATGGTGATATAGGATTATTAATAATTCCTAACAAATCATTAATATCTAAAGAGTTATTAACATTATCAGAAAAAAGCATATTTATTCCAACAAATATTGTATAAAAAAATACATATGGAACCATTAAATTAATTATCTTTTTTAATATAAAGTTTTTATATTCACTAAAAGTATTTATTTTTTTTTCTTTGCAATACAAAAAACCACTAATCATTATAAATAAAGGCATATGAAATAAATATATTATCCAATTTATAATTGTTGTTACATTTATAAAAATATCAATATTTGATTTTTGAAAAGACTGTAACAAGTGACCAATCACGACTAAAAAACAAGCAAATGCTTTTAAATAATCTATCCAAATTATTCTCTTTTCATTCATCACACTCACCTCTTTGGCTCACCTTATTACCAACTTATCATTTATTGTTCAATATTATCAACCAAATTTCTACTATTTATCTTATTAAAAATAAATTTTACTAAATATGAAAATAAAATAGTTTCAAATAATACCAATATACAAATAACAATATACGATACATAATTGTTACCTAAAATTTTTGTTAAATTTAATCTATTTATAATTTGAAATATAAACATGTGAGATAAATATATTTCTAAACTAACATTACTAATAAAATTAGCAATGTTATTATTTAAAATTTTATTATTTGTAGAAATACAATAACTTAATATAAGGCCAAACATAATTAGCAATTCCAAATTAAATATATATTTATTTTCAGGGACAATATAATAAGTAATTATTGAAAGAATAGTTAATAACAAACAAAAAATTTTTCTTTTATTTGCAAATTCAATAATTTTATCTTTGTACAAATATATTATACCACCCAAACAAAAATAAACAAAACTATAAAACATATTAATTCTAGACACTTTGAAATAAATAATTGCAGCTAAATTCATGAAAAATGAAGTTATCGTAACTATCAAGGCTCTTTTTTTATTTGAAAATAAAAACACAAAGAATGGGAAAATCATATAAAATATAAAAATTAAGCCCAAAAACCAACCAACACCTATAACATCTAAAGATCTTGGTAAAAAGCCAAACATCAAAGTAATATCAGCAAAGCTCTCTATTAGTGAATTAATATTATGATGATAAATAAGTTCCAAAATGACTAATAAATAAAAAAATGGTACTATTTTCTTTATTCGTTTGCTATAAAATTTTTCTAATGAAATTTGATTATTTTTTATTTTTTCATAATAACCGCAGCACATTGAAAAAGCAGATATCATCATAAACAAATAAACAAAATTTGTAAATGAATTAACTAGCTTAATAACAAAAACATTTTTTAAAGGATAATTTAAGTTAGCCAAAACATGCATAAGTACTATACCTATACATGATATAGTTCTTAATCCATTTAAAGATTCATATTTAAAAGTTTTTTCCATTGTACACCAACCTATAAAATATTTTTTTTCTTAATATCGTTGTATATTGTTATAAGTTTTTTATAATATTCTTCTTTGTTATATAAACTTGTTGCCAGTTGCTTAGATTTTTTTGAAAAATTAGTGACTAATTCATCATTGGTAAATAATATATTCATTTTTTCACTTAATTCATTTATATCATCAAATTTATAAATATAACCATTTTCACCATCATTTACTAATTCAGGTACACCACCCATATTGGAACCAATTATTGGTTTTCCAACTGCAAGGGTTTCCAAAATAGAATAAGGACAGTTTTCATACCATATTGATGGAATTACTACAAATTTGCATTTGCTAATTTGCTCCTTTATTTGTTCTTCATTTAAAAAGCCCAATAGTTTAATTTTACTTTGTAATTTATTTTCTTCAATAAACCTAGCAATATTTTCCCTTTCTGGACCTTCACCAGCAATATATAGTTTCCCTTTTTTTTGTCTAGAAAATGCTTTCATTAAATTTAATATACCCTTTTCTTTAGACAATCTACCAAAATATAGTGCATATCCTTCATCAAAAGTTTTAACATTGTACTTTGCCACATCAATACTATTATGAATTGTCACTATCTTATTTTTATTTATACCATCTTTAATAAATTTTTCTCGGTAAAATTCACTAGGAGTTATTATACAATCTATTTTGTCTTTGTATATTTTTTTATTTCTATAATAATAACCTTCCACTGCACCAAGTAGACTTTTCATTTTGGAATTTTTAATACATTTTTTTCTTACACAATTTAAATACTTGCCATTTGTGCATAACTCACAAATATTCAAATCATTATCAAGCATTGTAATAGCAGGGCAAATAGCTTGTACATCATGTGCTGTAAAAACAATTGGAATGTTTCTTTCCTTTATAGGTTTTATAATAGACGATGATAATTGTCTTTGAAAATTATTTAAATGAACAATATCTGGTTTAAAATCATCTAATGCTTCTATCATTTTTTCTTCATTTTTCTTTGAATATATAACAGCTAAAGCTTGAAGTTTTGATCCATTATTCAAATCAATTTTAGATACAAAATATTCCTTATCATAAGTTTTAACATTCTTTTCATCATCCATAGAAAAATATGCCACTTCATGACCTTTTGACTTTAGCATTCTGCCAAGTTCAAAATAATATTTTTCGCTACCACCTTTTAAATAATGAAATTTATTCACTAGTAATATTTTCACTATATCACTCCAAACTATTTAGCACCTTTTCTTTTAAATACCACAAGAAAAGTTTTGAAAAAAATTTTTATGTCTAACTTAAAACCTTTTTCCATTGAATATTTCTTATCTAACCTTAATCTATCATTAAAACTTACATCATTTCTACCTCTTACCTGCCATAAACCTGTTAAACCAGGTTTACATGAAACAATATATTCATAATATTCTTTCATGTCTTCCTTTTCTCTAGGCAAATATGGTCTTGGTCCAACCAAACTCATATCACCCTTTAATATATTTAAAAGTTGTGGAACTTCATCTATTGATAATTTTCTAATAAATTTACCAACGCTAGTTATTCTTGGATCTTTCTCTAATTTTTTATTTTCTAGATATTCTTTTTTTATTTCAGGGTTTTCTTCCATCATTTTTTCTAATACATCTTCAGCATTAGGCACCATTGAGCGAAATTTATAAATATATATTTTTTTACCATTTTTTCCTATTCTTTCTTGTTTAAAAAAAATGGAATGAAAATCTTTAGTAAATATACTCCATATTTTAACAACAATTATAAGTATAATTAATGGTATAATTCCTATTAAAGAAATAACTATATCAAATAATCTTTTAAAGAATAAATATATCATATTTTTATGTGAACTCAAATCATTTTCTAAAGTACTATCGAGTATTATTTCATCATTTTCCATATAATCACCACAATACCTTCCATATAACTTATTTATATTTTAACATTTTTTTAGTATTATGGAAACCCTTTATACCTAAAAATGTAAAATATATGTCTTAAATTGTATAGTATTGTAACAAATTATAAAAACTTTGTATATAGTAAATAATTGGAATTTATTAAATAATTTCATGTATTAAAAATAAATATTAATTTTTTTAACGTATAAGACAAAAAATATATTTTTCTAGATTTTATTATAATTTTCTCTACTTTTTCTATAGATAAAACTGTTGTTAGTGAAATGTCTTGGATAGATAAATCTTGTTTAAATAAGTTACAATCTAAATATTTCTATCTGTTTTACCATTATGTATACCATATAACTTTTATCTTTTTCATGTGTCTTTTATATTTAAAAACTCTACATGTTTCTATATATTTTCTTTATTCAATTCATAATTTTTCTTTTCTTCTTCAATAGCACTAATTAATTCTTGTTCTGATGGCATATGTAATTTATATTCCGAAGAGAATATTGTTTTATTATCTTTAGGTAAAGTATATTTTACAACAGTTTCATTTTTATTAGTTGATAATAATATTCCTACTGTTGGTTTTTCATCATTTTGTTTTATTTCTCTATCATAATAATTAACATACATTTGCATTTGTCCAATATCTTGATGAGATACTTTTCCAATTTTCAAATCAATAATCACAAAACATTTTAAAAGTCTATTATAGAAAACTAAATCAGGATAGAAATGGTCTTCTTCTAATGTTAATCTTACTTGATTTCCAACATAACTAAATCCTTTTCCTAATTCTAATAAGAATTCTTTTAAATGTTCTATAATATTCTTTTCTAAATCGGATTCTAAATAATCAGTATTTCCTTTTATATCTAAAAATTCTAACACAAAAGGATCTTTTACTAAGTCTTTACTTGTTTTTAGTATTTGACCTTTTTCAGATAGTTCTAATATTTTTTCCTTATCAGCAGATATAGTTAATCTTTCATAAAGTAGTGAATCTCTTTGCCTTTGAAGTTCTCTAACACTCCATTTAGAATTAATACACTCATTTAAATAAAATTTTCTTTTTTGTTCATTATCTATTTTAATTAATTCTAAATAATGTGACCAACTCAATTTGGAAGACACTGTCTTCCAAATTGGATATATTAAATAAAATTTTCTCATAGTTCTTAAATTTCTTGAAGAAAAGCCTTTACCAAATTCATTAGTTAATTTTTGTGATAATTTATCAAGTACAGAATCTCCATAACTTGCTCTTTCATCGCCTTGTTGTATTTCCATAATAATTTTGCCAATATTCCAATATAAATTAAGCATTTCAGTATTTACAGTATGATATACTTTATTTCTACTATTTATAACTAAATTTTTGATACTATCAAAAATACTATTTATTTCATTATCATTATTTATTAATTCATTAATCATCAAATGCCTCCAATCATTTATAAATTAAGTAATATGTATGTATAAATTATACAATAAAATTCTTTTAGCTTATAAGACAAAAATATATTAATTTTAAGTTAATATATTTTTTATATTTTTAATTACAATTTTTGTATTTCTTCTATAGATAAACCTGTTGCTAGTGAAATGTTTTGAATAGGCAAATTTTGTTTAAGTAAGTTTTTAGCAATCTCAATATTTCTTTTAGTAACGCCATCATCATAACCAGTCTCATAACTATCTGATAAATCTTGTTTATGAGCTTCTTCTAAATCATAATAACCAACAAAATCTGGATCAGTACTTAACTCTTCTACTCTTCTTATACATGCCATATAATTCTTATCTCCCTCATATGTTTTTC
>URIY01000031.1 GCA_900547995.1 uncultured Mycoplasmatota bacterium | reverse complement strand
TCTAAGGAGAGTTTGGTTGGGAAAGGAGAAATATGAACTTGCTTAGGAAATTGATAATAATTTTTTATATAAAAATTTTGAATTAAGACGTTTATTTATTCCTAATGTTCAACAAATAGGTAATAATTTTCTTGAACACAATAGGAAACTTGAATATATAAGTTGCACTAATATTCAAAAAGTAGGAGATAATTTCTTAAAATATAATCAAAGACTTAAAAGCTTTATAGCTCATAATTTAAGAATAGTAGGTAGTGATTTTATTAGTGAAAATGAAAATATAGAAAATATAGAAATTAATAATGTACAAAAAATAGGTAGTTGGTTCTTAGAAAATAATAAATGTTTAAAAACTTTTATAGCTCTAAATGTAACTATAATTGGTGAACGCTTTTTATATAAAAATACGGATTTAGAAATTTTTGACTGTCCAAGTTTAAAAATACTTGGTTCTAATAGTTTATACTATGTTTTTGGTTTAAAAGAATTTAATGCCCCTAATTTGAATGATTATTGTGTGGATAATTTAAATAGTTGTATAAAAAATATTATATTTGATGAGCCAAAAAAATTAATTAAATAGATTAAGTTAATTAAGTGACTTATTCTTTTTTTTTAAAATTTGAATAAAATTATGGTATAATAGTAAAAGGATGTGATAGCATGAGAGTAATCATTAGTGCTGGTGGAACAGGTGGTCATATTTATCCTGCTCTTGCCATTATTGATAAAATAAAAGAAAAAGAACCGAATAGCCAGTTTTTATATATAGGAACACATAATAGAATGGAAAATGATATTGTACCTAAATATGGTATACCATTTAAAACAATTGAAATATATGGCTTTTATCGAAAACAAATATGGAAAAATTTTAAGACTTTATCAGCCTTTATTTCATCATATAAAAAATGTAAAAAAATGATAAAAGAATTTAAACCAGATGTTGTTATAGGAGTAGGTGGGTATGTAACAGCACCAGTTGTATATGCTGCCCATAAACTTGGTATAAAGACTTTCATTCATGAACAAAATAGTATTCCAGGAAAATGTAATTCCCTACTTAGTAGGTATGCAACTAAAATAGGTATATCATTTAAAAGTTCAGCCAAATATTTTCCTCCAGAAAAAACAGTTTTTACAGGGAATCCCTGTAGTGAAAATGCTATTAAAATGATACCAAGCGAAAAGAAGGAATTTGGTCTTTCAAGGGATAAAAAGTTTGTATTATGTGTTATGGGTTCACTTGGTTCTGAAAAGATTAATGATTTCTTTATTAAAAGTTTATCACTATTTAATGGTAAACAATATGAAATTTTATTTGTAACAGGTAAAAGTTCATATGATAAAGTAATGGAAAATAAATTTCCTAGTAATGTTAAAATAGTTCCTTATATTGATAATTTACCTCGTATTATGAAAAAGGCAGATATAATGGTATCACGTGCAGGTGCAAGTGCTTTAAGTGAAATAATTGCTCTTAAAATTCCTTCTATTTTGATACCAAGTCCATATGTACCAGATAATCATCAATATAAAAATGCGATTGATTTAGTTAATAAAAAAGCTGCTATTTTACTGGAAGAAAAAGATTTAGTAGGAGATATTTTAGTAAGAAAAATAGATGAAATTATTTTTGATGAAGCTAAATTAAATAGTATGAAGAATAATTTAACAGAATTTGGTGTTTTAAATAGTAGTACAAAAATTTATGAAGTATTAAGGGGAATTTGTGATGGAAAGTAAACATATTGAATATATAAAACAAATGAAAGATATAAAAACTTATGAAAACGTATCTTTAAAAAATTATACAAGTTTTAAATTAAATGAAAAAGCCTCAATGATTGTTTATCCAAGTTCTACCTCATCAATAGTAGAATTATTAAAATATTTAGATAAAGAAAAGATTAAACATAAGATACTTGGGAATGGTTCTAATTTAATATTTATAAATGATTATGATGGCGTTTTAATTAAACTAGATGAATTAAATAATTTAGATATTAATGATACCGTTATCACTGTTGGGGCAGGATACAGTTTAACTAAACTTGCTATTAAAGTATCTAAAATGGGACTTACTGGTCTTGAATTTGCAACAGGTATACCAGGTACAGTTGGTGGTGCTGTTTATATGAATGCAGGAGCCTATAAAAGTGATATGGGTTATATAGTTAGTCAAATAAAGGTTTTAACTCCAAATTATCAAATTAAAACATTATATAATAAAGATTTGGATTTTCATTACCGTTCTTCATTTTTACAAAAAAATCCTGGATATATATGTTTAGAAGCAACCATTGTTTTAAAAAATGGAAATAAAGATGAAATAAATGAATTAATTGAAGAGAGAAAACAAAGAAGACTTATGACACAACCACTTGAATACCCAAGTGCAGGTAGTGTTTTTAGAAATCCTGATAATGACTATGCAGGTCGTCTTATTGAAAGTGTAGGATATAAAAATAGAAATGTAAATGATGCATATGTCAGTGAAAAACATGCAAACTTTATTATCAATAAAGGTAGTGCTACAGGCAAAGATATAAAAGAATTAATAAAGGAAATACAAAATAATGTAAAAAAAGAATTTGGTATTGAACTAAAAGCTGAACAAGAATTTGTAGAATAGGTGAAAGATATGAATCAAAGAAAAAGAGTAAAGAAAGTAAAGGTAAGAAAAATTAAGTTTGGTAGAATTCTTTTAACTTTAATAGTAATTTCTTTATTTATTTTTCTTTTGATTAAATTTATAGATAGAAAAATAAAGAATATTTATGTCATAAATAATAATGTAAATTCTTTGCTTAAAGATCAATATATTATTGATTTATCTGGTATTAGTGATTATCCATCATCACTCTTAAATCCATCATCTAAAATAAAAGAAAGATTAAATAAAAGTATTTTTATTAAAGATGCAAAAGTGTATAAAAAGGGTCTTTATAAGATATATATAGAAATAATTGAAAATAGAATTTTATTTTATAATAGTACAAATGAAAAATATATATTTGAAGATACTAAAGAAATATCTTACAATGATTTATCAAAACTTTATCCTAAATTAATAACACATATGCCTAGTGTTCCAACTCTTGTTAATTATGTACCAGATAATATATATGCAAAATTAATAACTAAAATGAATGATGTAGACTCTAGCATATTAAGTCATATTTCAGAAATAAGATATGATCCAAATAACGTTGATGAAGAAAGATTTTTATTTACTATGAGTGATGGAAATTATGTATATATTACACCTAGTAGGATGAATCTTATTAATAGATATTTAGATATTGTTGTGGAAGTTGATGGTAAAAAAGGAACTTTATATTTAGATTATGGTGATCATTTTGTTTTTGAATAAATGAAAATATATTAATATAAAAATTAATATATTTTTTGTATAATACGATATTTTGTTTATTATCAGTTTTTAATATAAATAAAATAGTGTTAATAAAAGTTAAGTAAAAATTTTCATCAACACTATTTATAATACAATCTCTTTATGTCAAAAATATTTGATTTATTTAAACCTTTTTTTCATGTCTTCTAAAATTTCATTATATTCAGCCTGTTTTGCTCTATCTCCCAAAATACTGTAATTATTTGCAATTTCTTCTAATTCCTCATAATTGCTCTTTGAACAATAACTAAATCCAATTTGGAATTTAACGCTTGCATTTTTTAAATCTTGCATTATTATTTCATCATTTTCTAATTTAATCCTTATAATTTCATTTTTATATGAAATTACAAAATCATTTTGTGATATCTCTTTTGATGCAAAAATTGTACCATCATCAAACTCTTCAAAAACAAGATGCTTTTTCTTATCAAATGTAGTAACAATATACAAAAAATCTGTTCGCAATACTTTATTATTAATAGTTTTAGCATAATATAACTTTGAAATAGCTAATTCATCGAAAGAATATTGTGGATTATCTTTTAAAAATTTTCCCATATCTGGTATCTTCATAAAATCGTATAAGTCTCTGTTATTAGTAGGATTTCCTATAAAAAAATTATCATATAAATTCATAAAAAATGTACTACAAATATTACGAAATTTCTTTCCACCTAAGTTTTTAAATTTATCATGTAATTTAATTGCTTTCTCTGTTCTTTCTTTTTCGTTATCTCCAATTGAGTCAGCAAAATTAAATTCGGCAAATTCTTCCATTTTATCTTTATTTATTCCATACTTTTCAATTAAACTTTCTAGTTCTTGTTTTGCTACTCCTAACTCTTCTAAATCTTGCATGTCACATAATATGTCTATATATGTACTATACTCATTAACAAAATGTAATGAATCATGCTGATCTATAAATTGCTTTACAAATTTTAATTTTTTTTCAAATGTTTCTATATTATCCATCGGTAGATATTTACTAACATACCAATTATATAAATGTTCCTTTATATATAATAGTAGTGTACTATTTTCATCTTCTGGCATTTGCTTTAGTTTAATTTGTACAATTGTTTTTTCTTTATCAATTAAAATATCAAATATGTAATTAAAGAAATCAGAATCTCCAAATGTCTCTTGTATGAGTTTATCAAATTTTTCTGATTGGTAAAAATAGCAATCCATAATACTTTTTCTACTTACTATATTCATTGTGTTTATTAATTGCTCAACTGCAACTTGGTAATTGCAGTGGAAGGAATAATTATATTTTTGTTTAAATATTTTTAGGGTTAAATATTCTGTTGCCGCCTCATTAATTCCTACATGATCTAAACCCATTGTTTTGTATTTTTCCCTTATTATATGGTTTCCTTTTCTTTTGTATTTTTTCTTTATTTGTACTGATAAAGCATGATCAAGTTCGTGCCATAATACATATTTTATATACATATTATCTTTTAGATTAAACAAATTTTTATCTATATACACACATTTATCATTAAGACTAAATGCACCATCATAACCATTGTCATGTTCAAACAGTTTCTTTATTTCAGATTGATCTACTATCTTTATTCCATTTTCAATAGTGTCATTTTCGATTAGCCTTTTGATTGCTACCTCTAATGGTATATCATCACTCAAACAATCTTGTACATCAACGAGATATTCTGATAGCATATCTATTGTATAATTATCAAAATTGGCCTTTTCTTTTATTATCTTTTTTATTTCAAGTAATTCCATATTTCACCAAACATTTTCTTTCTTATTAATTATTATTTTTATGACAAATTTATTTAACATGCGTATTATAACATTTTTAAATCAAGTAAGCAAATATCTATAATTAAAAGAGAATAAAATATTTTCTTTTTAAAGGATTACGAAAGTATTTAAAGTATATTAAATATTGATGAAATAACTTATTTAGGTGTAAAAAATTAATAAAAATGTTTATTAAGTAATTATTTAAACATAATTGTTTATGATACTTTTTTCTTTTTATTATTTAAAATATATGATATTATAGTAATGCGTTTTTAAAGAGAAGGGAATATACATATGTTTGATGATAGTACTAATAGTAAATATACAATATGTTTTTATAACCTAAGTAGTTATGAATTTAATATTTTAAATAATGCTTTTCCTAAAGACTATTTTACGATTATTAATTTAGAGGAAGATATTAATAATATAGATGTTATTAATAAGTTGCATTTATTAGATAAACCAGATGTTTTTATTTGTGATGCAAGTATTGAACTACCTAAAAGTGTTAAAAATATTTTATATGAATCATGCTGCTACTTAGTAAATGTTTCTATATATGATTTAGATAATATAAAAGGGAATTTTTTTGAATTAAGTGATGAAATAATTAATATAACTTATAAGAAAAATGGAATTTGGATATCTAATAATATTACTAAAAATGCGTTTGCTATAAATAAAATAATTGAAATATGTGGGCTTGCTAATATTGCTAAGATACAAAAACTTGTAACAAGAGGAACAAATCAAATTATTAGTAATGATAAATTAGAAATGGAATTAAAAAATAATAATTCTGAAAATTTAGTTACTAGAGAATATTTATTTAAAATTGCTCTTATATTAAATGATTTTATATCCTTTAAAGATCATTATACAGCTGATCATTGTAAACGTGTTGCTTTATATTCAGAGGCTCTTGCTATAGAAATTGGTTTACCTTCTCCTGATGTAGAAGATATTATTTTAGCCGCTTATTTACATGATATAGGTAAAATTGCTCTTCCTGATGCCATTATAACAAAACCAAGTGGTTTAAATGATTTTGAATTTGATCTTATGAAAAAACATGTAGAATTAGGCTCATCTATTTTACCAGATAATTTATTTTTAAATATTAGGGCTGCTATTAGAGGACATCATGAAAAGTATGATGGAACAGGATATCCAGATAACCTAGCAGGAGATAATATACCTCTTGCTGCTCAAATACTTGCGATTGCTGATAGTTTTGATGCGATGACATCCCAAAGATCATACAATAAAGTTAAAAGTGCTCGTGAGGCATTAAATGACTTATTTTTAAATACGATTCCTAAAGATAAGGGTGGATATGGTGTACATTATAATCCTAAGTTAATAAAAAAATTTATTAAAATAATTAGTAATAGTCAAACAATAATGGAAAGACTAGAGGAGCAACAAAGAGATGCCGAGAGGAATTATAACAAACATGTTAAAATAAAAAGGAGAAATGAAAATGGGGAATTTTAATGACATTATAAAAAGGGCAATTAAACGTAGTCATTGTATGAATGATAAAAGAATAATGATTACAGCATTAAATATATTAGATTTAAAAGATATTATAACCGAAGAGGAACTTAAGTATTTAAATGAAATATTTATGGATTTAAAAAAAGACTATACTTTATCGGTAACTAGTGATAGAGATACCTTAGAACAAGTTGTTGTTATTTCCAAACAAATGGTTCCCATTGTAGAAAATAAGCATGATGTTTCTGCTTTGTATAATTACTTAAGTAAAGAAAAAACAAGTAAACTTGAAAAAGTTGTATTAAATTTTTTTGATGCATGTTCACATATTGAAGAAGATGAAGTAATGATTATTAATCAAATTATTGATATGCTTGAAAATAGTTGGGCATTAAAAAACATAGAAAAACATGATATTGATGGTAAAGAAGTAAGAGTATTAAAATTTAAACCAAAGTATCAAAAAGTTAAGGCACTTGTAAAATAAAAATATTTACTATCTTTTCTATCTAATGTATAATTTAAGTGAGGTGATACTTTATGTTTATAGATGAGGTTATAGTAGAATTAATGGCCGGTAATGGTGGTAATGGATGTATGGCCTTTAGACGTGAAAAATATATTGAAATGGGAGGACCTTATGGAGGTAATGGTGGTAGAGGAGCCAACATTATTTTTGAGGTTGATGAAGGATTAAATACTTTAGTTGATTTAAGATACCAAAGAATTATTAAAGGTGCTAAAGGAGAAAATGGTCTTGGAAAGGGAATGCATGGAGCAGCCGCTAAGGATGTTATTGTAAAGGTACCACTTGGTACTGTTATTACGGATGTAGATACAGGTTTAGTCATTGCCGATCTTGTAAGTAAAGATGATAGAGCCATTATTGCTAAAGGTGGTAGAGGTGGTAGAGGTAATATTGCTCTTGCCACAAAAAGTAATTTAGCTCCTTCTTATTGTGAAAATGGTGAGCCAGGTGAAATAAGGAAGGTAAAAGTTGAATTGAAACTACTTGCTGATGTTGGACTTGTTGGAATGCCTAGTGTTGGTAAATCAACTATTATTTCTAAAATATCAGCTTCTAAACCTAAAATTGCTGCATATCATTTTACAACTTTGACTCCTAATTTAGGTGTTGTTCGTGTAAGGGAAAATAATTCTTTTGTTGTTGCAGATTTACCAGGACTAATTAAAGGAGCATCACTTGGAGAAGGACTTGGAGAAAAGTTCTTAAAACATATTGAAAGAACAAGAGTAATTGCTCATGTTATTGATATGGCAGGGACAGAGGGTAGATGTCCATATGATGATTATGTTATCATTACTAATGAACTTAAAAACTTTAATGAAAAAATATTAGATAAGGCTCAAATCATTATTGCTAATAAGATGGATATGCCAGGTGCTAAAGAAAATTTAGAACAATTTAAAGAAAAAGTTAAAAATATTAAAATATTTGAGGTTTCTGCTTTAAACAATGAAGGATTAAAAGATGTAATAAATGAATTAGGCGATATGCTTGCTAAAATAAAAAAAGAACCTTTATATACTCCAGAAAAATTTGAAAGTCATGTTTTATATAAATTTGAAGAGGAAGAACCATTTAGAATTTATAGAGAAGGAAATACTTTTGTTATTACAGGTGATGTAGTAGAAAAATTATTAAAGATGACTAAATTTAATACTGATGAAGCGGCTCTTCGATTTGCAAATAAATTAAAAAAATTAGGTGTAGATGATAAGTTAAGAGAAATGGGTGCTACTGACGGAGATAATGTTCGTATATTAGATTTTGAATTTGATTATAAAGAATCATGAAAATAAAAATATTACCACTTGGAATTTTACAAGCCAATTGTTATATTTTAAATATTAACGAAGATTATCTAATAATAGATCCTGGAGCTGAGGCTAATAAAATAAAAGAAAACATAAGCGGGAAAGTTTGTGGCATATTAATTACACATTCTCATGATGATCATATAGGTGCTCTTAAAGAAATACATGATGAATATGATTGTCATATTTATGAATATGATAATGTTTTTGAAAATAAAATATATAATGTAGGACCATTTAGTTTTAAAGTAATTTATACTTTAGGGCATACATTAGATAGTATAACATTTTATTTTCCAAAAGAAAAAATGATGTTTACAGGTGATTTTCTTTTTAAAGGAACAATAGGTAGAACTGATTTCTATAATAGTGATACAGAATTAATGTTAGAAAGTTTAAAAAAAATAATTACATATAATGATATAAAAATATATCCTGGTCATGGTGATATGACAACACTTGAGCAAGAAAAAGAAGAAAATCCTTATTTAAAGAAATTAATATAATTAACACTTATTTTACTTGTATTTGTCATAGGACTAGAAAATTGGAAAAAAATATAGTATAATTAATTGTATATGAGGTGAATATATGGAATTTATAAAAAAACATAGAATTGGTTTAATCGTAACAGGGGTTATTTTGGTTTTGGTAATTTTAATGTTTTTTGGTATAAAAAACGCTTTTTTCTCTAATATGGGTCAAAGTGTATATGGTAATAGACTTGATGGTATTGAAAAGTATCCTATAGATGATGCTGTAATTAAAGATATTGAAACAACACTTAAGGATACAGGAAATATTAGTAGTTTTAAATATGAATTAAAGGGTAGACTTATGAATTTTATAATTGAAGTAAATGCTGATGTTGATTTAACAACTTCTAGAGCATTTGCTGATAAAATTGCTGAGAAATTATCTGATGATATTAAGTCATTTTATGATATACAAGTTTATTTGACTTGTAGTGATAAAGAAAGTGAACTTTATCCAACAATTGGATATAAACATAAAACAAGTGTTGGTTTTAAGTGGAATAATAATTAGGTAGGTAGTAAATATGAAAAAAAAGAGAAATATAATAATAGTAATTATTGTTTCACTACTTTTAATAATTGGTGGATTAGTTTTTTTCTTACTAACAAAAAGAGATAAAAATACAACACTTACTATTTTAGATAAACAATGGATTGAATCAAATAAAAACAAGTTAATTGATATTGAAATAGAAACAGATATTCCCGTATTTAATTATAATGGAGATGGTGTTTTCTTTGATTTTCTATCATCATTTGAACAAAATACAGGACTTGAATTTAACAAAGTTGCTGTAAAAAAAGATAGTGAAAATGTTTATGGATTCAAAATTGTTGATAGGATGAACGATGATGACTTATTAGTATATAGAGATAGTTATGTACTTGTATCTGGTGATGATAAAAAATATTATGACTTAAATGAAATAAGTAATTTAACTATAGGCGTTTTGGCAAATGATCTTGAAAATGCTAGTCTTTATTTAAAAGGAGCAAATAATGTAGCCTTTAAAAGTTATAAAACTCCTTCTGAACTTTTTAGTGCCGTAACGTCTAGTCTTGGTGAAACAGGTGCCTCAACACCTGCTGAGGTAGATGCTATTTTAGTTCTTAAAAATTTATATATGGATGACATTATAAAAACACCTTCTTTACATATTAATTTTGTTTTATCTGATTTTACTAAGGATTATGTAATTACACTTGGTAATAATGATAAATTAAATTCAATTATAAAGAAATATTATAAGAAATGGTATAATGATAATTATATTAGTTCTTATCGTGATAATTTTGCTGAAAGTTATTATTTATTTGAAGGTGTTGCTGAAAGAGAAAAAGCTGACTTTGAAGGAAAAAGATATTCTTATGGATTTGTAAGTACATCACCATATGATGTTGTTATAGATGGAAATTTATCAGGAATTAATGCATCTATTATTAGAGATTTTGCTAAAATGGCCAATATTGAAATTAGTTTTGAAGAATATGATAGTATAGATAAATTATTAAATAAGTTTAATAGTAATAAGATTGATTTCTTCTTTAATAATACAAATGCTACAAAGTATGATATGGATGTCTTTGATACAGCATCAATATATGGTGAAAAGATAGTTTATCTTACTGATATTAATAATAATATTGTTATTAATTCTGTAAATTCACTTAAAAACTATAAAGTAAAAACAGTAAAAAATTCTAAAATAAGTGCTTATTTACAAGATAATAATATTAATGTAAAAGAATATAATAATATTAACGATTTAATAAATGCATTAGATAAAAATAGTGTTGTTGCACTAGATAAGGAAACATATAATTATTTTGCTAAATCAAAACTAAATTCTTATAATGTATTATTTGAAGATAAAATTTTAAGTGATTATACTTTTACAATTAGAGATATAGATGATAATAAAATATTTATTGATTTCTTTGACTTTTACTTATCATTTATTGATGAAAAAAGTTTTGTCAATTCATCATATAATATTTTAGTAAATACAAAATCAACAAGAGTACTTTTATTTAATGTTGTAGTTTATTTATTTGCTACAATTGGTGTTGCTGTGGTACTTGCTAATATCGTTACATTTATTTTAAAACATCGAAAGAAAAAAGATTCCTTAAGTAAGGAACATAAACTTAAATATGTTGATATGCTTACATCATTAAAAAATAGAAATTATTTAAATGATAATATTGAAAAATGGGATAATAGTGAAATTTATCCACAAACTATTATTATCATAGATTTAAATAATGTTGCATATATAAATGATAATTATGGACACCAAGAAGGTGATAATCTAATTAGAGAGGCTGCTAACATATTAATTAAATCACAGATAAGTAATACAGAAATTATTCGAACTAATGGAAATGAATTTTTAATTTATATGGTTGGCTATGATGAAAAACAAGTTATATCTTATATTAGAAAATTAAATAAAGAATTTAAAGAACTTGCTCATGGATTTGGAGCAGCAATTGGATATAGTACAATTAATGATGCAATTAAAACAATTGATGATGCTGTTAATGAAGCAACCTTAGATATGCGTAATAATAAGGAAGAATTACAAAATTAAGCAAGGATCATCTTGCTTTTTTTGGAGGAAAAATGGATAGAATAAAAAGTGTATTTAAAAATTTACTTGAAATTATAGGTAAAAATGAAATGCGTATATTACCTGGAAATTTGGCTTTTTTTCTTGTACTATCAGTAGTACCAATTATTACATTAGTAGGTTTTATTGCATCATTCTTTAATATTGATTTAAATATGATTATAAATGCTATGCAAAATACTTTTCCTAAAGAGGTAAGTGAATTACTTATACCATTTATTTCAGGAAAAGGTATAGATATTAATGTTGGAATATCTATGATTACAGGTTTTATTATCGCATCAAATGGTGCTCATTCCATTATAGTTGCATCTAATACTTTATATAATATACCAAATGATGATTATTTAAAAAGAAGAATTAAAGCGTTTCTTATGACTTTTTTACTTGTTATATTATTTATATTTGTTGTAGTTGTTTTGGCTTTTGGTAACCATATTTTAGCGGCTATATTAAATTTAGGTATATTTAAAAATATTAGTCGTACTATATATCCTGTATTCGTTTATGCTAAATGGCCAATTGCTTATTTTCTTATTTTCTTTTTACTTAAAGTATTGTTTACAATGGCTCCTGATGAGAGAATACCAAGCCGTTTTGTAAATAAAGGCGTTAGATTTGCAACCTTAGGTTGGATGTTAGCAACAGCCATATATTCCTTCTATGTAAATCATTTTGCTAATTACGATATCTTTTATGGAGGATTATCTAATATTATTATTTTAATGATTTGGATTTATATACTAGCATATATCCTAGTATTAGGAATCGCGATTAATACTAATAATTATGAACTTACAAAAAATGGAAGTAATAAATAAAAATTTTTGGATATAATATTAAAGGATATATATTTTAATTACCGGTATATATTCCTTAGTATAAGCTACTTAGTACCACAAGAGTTTATGTTAAACTTGGAAGTATTAAATGGGTAATGGTTAAAACTATTTATTAGTTTAAGCGATATATATCGCTTTTTCTTTTGAAATATTGTATAATTTTATTAGGATGGTGGATGTATGATAAAAGTAGATTCAAGAAAAATAATGCCAGGAGATACATTTGTTGCTTTACGAGGTGTAGATGTGGATGGTCATAACTTTATTCAAAAAGCAATAGAAAATGGAGCAACCAAAATAATATGTGAAGAGGGTAGTTATAGTGTTCCGACTATGATTGTAAAGGATACGAGAGAGTATTTAATAGATTATTTAAGAAATACATATGGTGATGAACTTAAGAAAATAAAAATTATTGGTATAACAGGGACAAATGGTAAAACCACAACAGCTTTTTTAATTCATAAGGCTTTAAATAAATTAGGCAAAAAATGTGGCTATATAGGAACAATAGGTTTCTATATTGATGAGAAAATAAGACCACTTAACAATACAACACCTGATGTATATGATATATTTGAAATCTTTATGGAATGTATTAATAAGAATTGTTTATATGTAATTATGGAAGTTAGTAGTCAAGGACTTGCTTATAAAAGAGTAGAAGGTTTTGAATTTGATTATGCTATATTTACTAATTTAACTCAAGATCATTTGGATTATCATAAAACGATGGAAAATTATGCTCTAGCTAAACAAAAATTATTTAAAAAATTAAAGAAGGATGGAAAGGCTATTGTAAATTATGATGATGAATATAAAAATTATTATTTACTTAAAGAAAATAATAATATCACATATGGTTTTTTAGGTGGAGATTATCAAATTACTAATTTTAAAATGAGTAATCAATATACGAAATTTAGTTATGATTATAAAAATAATCATTACAATATTCAAACCCCTTTACTTGGAAAATACAATGTATATAATTTACTTGTAACTATAATTGTACTTTTAGAAGAAGGATTTACATATGAAGAGGTAAATAATTTAATTAAAGATTTAAGAGCACCAAGTGGTAGAATGGAATCAATTAGTTATAAATCAAATAGTATTATTGTTGATTATGCGCATACACCAGATGCTATGAGTAAAATTATTAATACCATGTTAGAGGTAACAGAAGGAAATGTTTACGTTGTTTTTGGATGTACAGGGGATAGAGATAGAACTAAAAGACATATCATGTCTGATATTGCATGCAGTTTATCAAAATATGTTATTATGACTCATGATGATCCACACTATGAAGATCAGGATCAAATATTTAATGATATGACCAAAGATTTGAATAAAACAAATTATGAAATAGTAAATGATAGAAAAGACGCTATTATAAAAGGAATCAATATGTTAAAGGAAAAAGATACTCTTTTAATTCTTGGAAAAGGTCATGAGGAATATATTTTAAAAAATGGCGAAAAAATTCCATTTAATGATTTAAAAGTAGCAACAGAATATATAAATAATTTAATCTAAAGTATTGAAAAAAAGTAAACACTATGTTATTATGTATATAGTGAAAGAAATTTCATATAATAAAAAAGGAACACTTAATAGTTGCATGTTGAGTGTTGCCATAAATTTTATTCACCACCTAAATCTTTGCTGAGTTAGGTGGCTTTCTTTATATTAATACTATAATTAGTAAAAAAATTAAAAGAAAGATTATTATAAATAAGAAAAAAATTAAAAAATCCTTCTTGTTCATAATATCGCCTCCCTTCGAAAATGAAGACAAGCACCACCCAACTTATTAAATGTTCCTATAAACATTATATCAAACAAATGTATGCATTTTAATGATAAATTAACAAATAATTAAAAAGTTCTTGAAAGCTAGTTAGATATGTGTTATTATGCATGTAGTGAAAGATATTTCATATAATAAAAAGGAACACTTAATAATGACCTGTTGAGTGTTGCCTAATATTTTGGTTTCACCAAAATCATTACTAGGTTAAATGTTTGTCTTTCATGTTAATACTATAATTAGTAAAAAAATTAAAAGAAAGATTATTATAAATAAGAATAAAATTAAAAAAATTTTCTTGCTTATAGTATTTTCTATCTTCATTTTCGAAGATAGGTACCACCTAATTCAATTTGATTTAGGTGGTTTTCTTTATTTATAAGAAAAGTATGATTAGACAATAATAATAAAAAATAAATCAAATGAATAGACTAAATCAAAAATACTACTATCAATAAATTTATTATCTATGTATAATGATACTTATAGTGTACCATTTCTTTGTAACAAATATTTCTTAATAATGAATCAATATTTTGCATATGTATTAATAATTTGAAATAACATTCATATTATTACAATATTTAATTTTGTTCTATAAATATCATGTTTATATGTATATAATTGAAAAATTATAATCGTAATAAATTAGCAAAAATGTAAAAAAATTACTCTATGACGTAATAAATCGATAAGAATATGCAGTAATGACAAAATAAATTATATCTAATTTATTTGATATGATTGAATATATATAGAATGAAGTAAAAAATTTTAAGTTAAATTTGAAAAGTTAGTTTTTTTAAATATTTATTAACCATTTTTGTTATTTATATGATAGTATAATAATAGGAGGAAGTGTAGAGATGAAATCAAGGAAGAAAATATTATATGTTGTTATTAGTTTATTATTAGTAGGGGTTATTATATTAGCAGTATTACTTTTTAATAGTAAAAATAGTAACAAAAAGAAAATAGATAAATTACAAGAACAAGTTTCCAATATGACTACAAATAATAATAAATTAAATGACAAAATAAAGGAACTTGAAAACAATAGTGGTAAAAAGAGTGGTACATGTACATATACTAAAACATATCTTTTTATTGATTATTTAGATTATCAAGGTGATGTACCAACTGATAAATATATAATTGTAGATATATTTCAATCAAGAACACCTGAAATAATTAAATATAATAGTAGTGAATTTAATATCGATTTTGCAAACAATAAATATTATGAATTTACTTTCAAAGCTTCTTTATTAGATGGACAAATAAACAAAGAAAGTTTAATTGATGTTAAAACAACTGATCGATTAGGTCTTGATCAAGTACAAGAAAATTGTTTAGATAATATGGATTAATAATGACAAACACCCTTTTTGATAAATATCATATGATATGTAAAAAGGGGTGTTTTTAGTTGAAAATAAAAACAGATTCTAGAAAAGTATTACCAGGTGATACTTTTATTGCCTTAAAAGGTATAAAAACAGATGGACATAAATATGTAAAAGAAGCAATAAAAAATGGAGCATCTTTAGTTATTGTTGAAAGAGGAAATTATGATGTTGACACTTTGATTGTAAATGATACTCATGAATATTTAATTAATTATTTAAAAGATAATTATTATGATGAAATTAAAAATATGAAATTAATTGGTATAACAGGAACTAATGGCAAAACAACATCTTGTTATATTTTAGCAACCGCACTTAATAAATTTGGAATTAAGTGTGGATATATAGGAACAATAGGCTTTTACATAGAAGAAAAAATATGTGATTTAAATAATACAACTCCCGATATATTAGAAATATATGATATGCTCATTAAATGTCATAATGAAGGGTGTAGGTATGTTACAATGGAAATAAGTAGCCAAGCACTTGCTATGAATAGAGTTTCTAAAGTTTTCTTTGATTACGCTGT
Source organism: uncultured Mycoplasmatota bacterium (assembly GCA_900547995.1). GTDB lineage: Bacteria > Bacillota_I > Bacilli_A > RF39 > UBA660 > UMGS1045. The sequence continues at coordinate 4,768 of URIY01000031.1, read as the reverse complement.
ATTTACTAATTTAACAAAAGATCATTTAGATTATCATATTGATATGAAAAATTATGCTCTTGCTAAGCAAAAATTATTTAAACAAATAAAAAAAGATGGATACGCTATTATAAATATTGATGATGATTATAAAAATTATTTTTTATTACAAAATAATAATGTAACATATGGTTTTAATGATGCAAATTATAAAATATCAAGTTATAAGGTAGAAAATAATATAACAAAGTTTAGTTTAGAAAATAATAATATAATCGAAAACTATGAAACTAAATTATTAGGTAAATATAATGTATATAATTTAGTTACAATGATTATTATTTTAAAATTAATTGGATTAAATTATAATAAAATAAAAGAACTAGTATATGATGCGATGCCACCAAGTGGTAGAATGGAAACAATTGTTAATGGAAATAATAAAATAATTGTTGATTATGCACATACACCAGATGCTGTTCAAAATATTTTGTCTTCTGTTAAAGATTTATGTGTAGGAAGAATAATTACAATTATAGGATGTGGTGGAAATAGAGATAAGACAAAAAGACCAGAAATGGCTTTAGTTTCAACATCTTTATCTGATTATGTAATATTTACCAGCGATAACCCAAGAGGGGAGAAACCAGAAGAAATAATTAATGATATGATACAAAAACTAGACAAAAAAAATTACGAAATTGAAATAAATAGATATGAAGCAATAAAAAAGGGTATACAAATGCTTAAGGAAAATGATATACTATTAGTACTGGGTAAGGGACATGAAGATTACCAAATAATTGGCGATAAGAAGTATTACTTCAGTGATAAAAATACAATATTAGATATACTTTAGGAGATGATAATAATGTTGGTACTAACGAAAGCAGTACTTGCAATGATGATAGGTTTTGCTTTATCTGTAATATTTGGTTTAATAATGATACCAGTATTAAAGAAGATGAAAGTAAAACAAAAAATTAGTATTTTTTTAAGCAAAACACACAAAAATAAAGATGGGGTACCAACAATGGGAGGAATAATATTTATTATTCCAACGATATTAACCGTACTTATATTATTAGCACTTGGGAAAATAAATTTTTCACAAAATTTATTAATTGTCTTATTTGTTTTTGTAGGTTATGCACTTTTAGGCTTTCTTGATGATTTTTTAATTATTAAAAGAGGTAAAAATGATGGACTTACCGAAATACAAAAACTATTTGGTCAGTTAGTAATTGCCATAATCTTCTTCTTTATCTTTTTAAAGAGTGGTCATGGAACATCACTTGTTATACATACACTTAATATTAATATTGATATGGGATGGTTTTATGGATTATTTTTACTTTTCATTTTAGTGGCTAGTTCTAATGCCGTTAATTTAACTGATGGACTTGATGGACTTGCTGGAGGATTATCTGCTATAGCTTTTCTTGCTTTTGGTATTATTGCGTGGGGATCAACTTGGGCACAAGGATATGAAGAAATTGCGATTTTCTGTTTTGTATTAGTAGGTTCATTACTTGGTTTCTTAGTATTCAATACAAGCCCTGCCAAAGTATTTATGGGAGATACAGGTTCACTTTCACTTGGTGCAACACTTGCTGGTGTAGCCATTTTAACTAATCATGAAATAACTTTAATTGTTGTAGCAGGTGTATTTGTTTTAGAAACATTATCTTGTATTATTCAAACAATATCAGTTATGTATTTTCATAAAAAAATATTTTTAATGGCACCAATTCATCATCATTTTGAAAAAATGGGATTTAAAGAAACTGACATAGTAAAAGGTTTTTGGGTTGTTGGTTTAATACTTAGTATGGCAGCCATATTATTTGGTGCTTGGATATAAAAGGTTATATGATTATAATCTTTTTTTGTATATATAAACTGGTTTAAAAGAAAGATAAATAAAAATCTCGAAATTTATAATAATTTACTAACTAAACCAATGGTCGATATTAAAAAATATTTATTTATAGTATAATGGTTATGAGGTGAGAGGTAATGGATAATAACAAAATTGGTAATTTCATAGCAACTCTTAGGAAAGAAAAAGGTTTAACTCAACAGGAACTAGGTAATAGGTTATTTGTAACAGATAAAGCTGTAAGTAAATGGGAAAGAGGTCTTAGTTTACCAGATATAACACTTTTACAAGAATTAGCCTCAATATTAGATGTTGATGTTTCGGAAATAATATGCGGTGAACGTGGAAAAAAAGAAAAAATTAATATTCAAGATGAAATTGATAAGGCAATTAATAAAATAAAACAAAATGATATGGACAGAAAAAGAAATTTAAAAAATAAAATTAGAAAGATTTTAGTTTTATCATTTTCTATCTTATTAATTGTTTCCTTATTCTTAATTATAAGATTTAAATATTATCATCCATCAATTATAAAAGAAGGAAGTAACAAATATGAAATAGGTTTTATGGGAATTTCTGTTTTAGAAAAAGATGGATTAGATGAATTTGTTAAGATTTTATCGAAAACAGAAAAAGTAAAAGATTACAAATATAATATTCCTTATTTATCTATTGGTTTAAGAAAAAATGGTACTATTAAGAATGTTACAATGTCAATTAAATTTTTTGATAATGATTATAATTATGTAGGTGATGGATACTACATTTATAATAATAAAAATTTACAGTTTGGATATGAGAGCAAAGATGATTGTAAAACTATAAATACTTGTGAAATTAATAAAAAATTGGTTCAAGAGTATTCAAAAAGTTTAAATATCAAGTATTTAAGTGAGCAAATAAAAAAGATACCCATAAAAAAGCAAATAAGATTGAGTAATTTGCGATTTTATGAATTAGAAGTTTATCCTAATCATAAATTATCAGAAAATACTAATGTTATTGATATGAGAGACAATAAGGAAGTAAAAGCATTTACTATTAATGATTATAAATCTGGAAGTGGTGGAACTGTAACATCTGGCATTTATTCTATAATTGCACTTAGCGATGGAAATGGTGCAAGTGAAATATATAAATATGTATTTGATAATGTTGATGGTGATATTAAAAAGAGTGATTATTCTATGGAAACTGATTACTATATAAATAGTAAAAATGAATTACTATTTACTAGGAATTATGGTAATAACTGGATTAAGACCGATTTGTCACCTAAAGACGTAAAAGATACCTTAAATTTTTATAGAGATATATCCCTTCAAAATGGTAGTTGGTTTATTTCAACTAATGAATTAGTTCCAATTGCTTATTTTTATGGTGAATATCCTAAATTGAAAATATCTACAGATAATGGAATTAGTTGGAATGAAAAAAGTTTTGATTTTATAAATGGTGATATGCATAAAAGCATAACTCACAGAATAGTTGGATTTAATAATCAAAATTTTGGATATGTTGCATTAGGTACTGATTGGACTATGGGAACTGGAGAATCAAAAAAAGCATATATAACAAATAATAGTGGTAATGATTGGGAACCTATGAAATTACCTGAAACTTCTTCAAGTAAAACACTAGAAGATTTTATAATGTATGATGAAAATACTGGAATTGTTTTACTCTATAATAGAGATCAAAATGAATTTCCATATATGTATATAACAAACGATAGAGGAAAAACTTGGAAGAATGTTGAATATATTGATCAAATACCAAATGAGGTTGTTTATATTAGTAATATTGATTTAATCGAAAAAAAGGATAATAAATACATTATAACTTTAAGTCAAGGAGATTCTGCTACAACTAAGGTTAAATTAAAATCTTCTGATTTAATTAATTGGGAATATGTATCTACTTTTACAAGTAATATTCATACTGTTGGTTAAAGATAATTTAAAGAGGCAAAGGATGAGCAGTGATTTTGATGAAGAATTTGAAATAGAGCAAACCAAATCAATTACTAAAATGGTATTTATGACTATTTTATCTATTATTACAATTATTATTGTTATAATTATAATAATTAATTATATATTTAAATTTCATTTAGTAGAAAAGGTTATATCACCTAACAATAAATATGTAATAGAAATAAAAGGTTATGGATCTAAATGGCCTTTTGGAAGTGAAGATATAGAGATAGTTGCATATTTCAATTTTAATATCTTTAAAAGAAATAAAAAAATATATAAAACAAAATTGTCTAATGATGGCAAAAATATTCAAAAAACAAATTATAATATTGAATGGCTTGATGACAGTGCCTTAATTACTATATCTGGTGAAGAACAAAAAAATGAATATATTTTAGTGGAATTTAAGGATAAAATATCATTTAGACATAAAGGACTTGATTATAAAATAGAAAATACTAGTGAAAAGAAAATAATAAAGACATATTCACATTATAATTATTATTCTCATAGAAATCTTGAATTATATAATAAAGAACTTAAGATTTTATTAAATAATGAGTATATTCCTATAGATGAAGGATTTAGACAAGAAAAAATAGATATAAATGATTTTATAATTACAATGAATTATGAAGTAGAAAATAAAGTAGCAACCTATACATATGAAAGTCAAGGCAATGCCGGTGTTTATAAAAATAACTATATTACATTCATCGTATGTGAATATGATAGATATAATAGTGATTATAAAGAATTTAAAAATGAAGATTATCTAAAATATATTATTGCTGATAGTAGTTTAGAATATAAATATAGTTTATGTAACCCTTAAAAATATAATTATTTTTTATAAAATATTTAAATTTATATAAATTATGTTAAAATAAAGTAGGAGGATATCATGAATAAAAAACAAAATACT
>URIY01000030.1 GCA_900547995.1 uncultured Mycoplasmatota bacterium | reverse complement strand
AAAATAGACGCATATCTGCCTATTTATTGCGAAAAAATTTTACTCTTTTTATCTGAAAAATTAAAAAAAATGTAACATACATAATTCTTTTATGATATAATGTTAAGTATTTTATGGCACATTAAGAGTATGCGGGAAATGTGTTATAAAATTCAGGTTTTGCAAGTTTTTTATTTGAATCAGATGACTTTTTGTTAGAAATTTGGTACAATGGACTTAATTTATATTTAAGGGGAGTGTTGTGCATGAAAAGAACTAGTGAACAAGGACAACTTGTTGTAATTTCAGGCCCAAGTGGTACTGGTAAAGATACTATAGTAAATGAATTATTAAAAATGAATAAAAAAGTTTGGGTTTCCATATCTTGTACTAGCAGGGAACCAAGAGGTACTGAAGAAGATGGAAAAGATTATTATTTTTTAACTAGAGAAGAATTTGAAAGAAAAATTAAGGAAAACAATTTTTTAGAATATGCTGAATATGCTGGAAATTACTATGGCACACCTAAAGATGTTATTCAAAGTAAGTTAAATCAAGGAATAGATGTTATTTTAGTAATCGAGATTCAAGGAGCTCTTAAAATAAAAGAAATGTTTAAAGAAACAATCTTTATATTTATTTTACCTCCAACTATTAAGGAATTAAAAGCAAGATTAGAAGGAAGAAATACTGAAACTAAAGATAAGATATTAAAAAGATTTAAGACAGCATATAAAGAATTAAATGAAGTAACAAAATATAATTATGTAGTTATAAATGATGAGGTGCATGAAGCTGCATTAAAAGTTAATAATATTTTAGAGGCTGAAAAATGTCGTGTAGATAGAATAGAAGAAACATATTTAAATTCTTTAGGTGAAGAAATACATGAAATATTACTTGAAGATAAAGAATTTATTAATAATAAAGAAATTGGTATTGAATAAAAAAGAAATTGGTATTGAATAAAAAAGAATAAACTTTTTAGTTTATTCATTAACCAAGTGCAACATCCATAATCATCATTACTGCAAAACCAATTAAAGTGAATAAGGCCATTAGGTCTTTTTTCTTATTTGTTTGACTTTCTGGTATTAGTTCTTCAACAACAACATATATCATGGCTCCAGCTGCAAAGGCTAGTAAATATGGAAGAAGAAATCTTACCTTAACTGCAAGTATTGCCCCAATTATACCTGAAATTGGTTCTACAATACCACTTAATTGTCCGTAAAAAAAGGCCTTTTTACGAGAAAACCCTTCTCTTCTAAGAGGAACACTAACAGCTGTTCCTTCAGGAAAATTTTGAAGACCTATTCCAAGAGCAAGCATACTAGCAGCACCTAGTGTTGCTCCATCTAGATTATACGCAAGAGATCCAAAGGCTACACCTACTGCAAGTCCCTCAGGAATATTATGAAGTGTTATAGAAAAAATAAGCATCCAACATCTTTTTTTACTTTTAACTATTTTATTATCCAATCTTTTTTTTCTAAATCTTTTATCAAAACAATCATAAATTTTATCGCCTGAAAATAATAATAGTCCACCACCAATGAAACCAACAAATATAACAAACCATGAACACATATTTAAATTTTCGGCCATATCAATTGCCGGTGATAATAGTGACCAAAATGAAGCCGCTATCATGACACCAGCTGCAAATCCAAGCATCGCATCCATAAAACTTTTGTTTACTTTTTTAAATATGAACACGACACAAGCACCAAGTGCTGTTATCAACCATGTAAAGGTTGTCGCTATTAAAACTTGCCTTAAATAATCAAGGTTATTAAACCATGTAATCATAAAACCACCCTCCGTGTACTGTCATAAAATATTTTATGATGGATATGAAATAAGGTTACATTAAGTGGTAAAAATAAGATGTGTAAAGTTATCAAATTATGTAATCAATATTAACTAAATATATGCTATAATCATATGGGAGGTAAGATTATGATATGGGAAAAATTTAAAGGAAATTTATGGAAAGAAACTATTAATGTTGAAAACTTTATTAGAGAAAATTATACTGAATATACAGGTGATGATAGTTTTTTAACAAATATTTCGGATAAGACAAATAAAGTATGGGGTAAATGTCAAAAACTTATTTTAGAGGAAATGAAGAAAGGTATTATTGATGTAGATACAATTCATATGTCAGGTATTGATAGTTTTGCACCTGGATATATTGATAAAGATAATGAAGTAATTGTTGGCCTTCAAACTGATGCACCACTTAAAAGAATTGTAAATCCTTATGGTGGAATAAGAATGGTTTATAGTGCACTTGAATCATATGGTTTTAAGTTAGATGAAACAGTTGATAAATATTTTAATGAATATCGTAAAACACATAATCAAGGAGTTTTTGATGCATATACAAAAGAAATTAGAAGAGCAAGATCAAGCCATTTATTAACAGGATTACCAGATGCTTATGGACGTGGAAGAATAATTGGTGATTATAGAAGAATAGCTTTATATGGAATTGATTTCTTAATCGAAAAGAAACAAGAAGATTTAGATAAAATAGTAACTAATTTAGATGAATCAAAAATAAGGTTAAGAGAAGAAGTCAGTGAACAAATTCGTGCATTAGATAAAATAAAGAGTATGGCTTCAAAATATGGATTTGATATTTCAAAACCAGCTGAAAATGCTAAAGAAGCAGTACAATGGTTATATTTTGGTTATTTAGCTGCTATAAAAGAAAATAATGGTGCAGCCATGAGTCTTGGTAGAACATCTACATTTTTAGATATATATATTGAAAATGACTTAAAAGAGGGAATTATTACTGAATCAGAGGCTCAAGAAATTATAGATCAATTTATTATTAAACTTCGAATGGCAAGACATTTAAGAACACCTGAATATAATGATTTATTTGCTGGAGATCCAACTTGGGTAACAGAATCAATTGGTGGTATGTTAGATGAATCTAAGTCATTAGTCACAAAGAATTCATTTAGATATTTACATACTTTAATTAATCTTGGTTCATCACCAGAACCTAATATGACAGTATTATGGTCAAATAAATTACCAGATAATTTTAAAAAATATTGTGCTAAAATATCTATTTTAACTGACGCTATTCAATATGAAAGTGACGACTTAATGCGAAATATTTATGGCAATGATTATGCTATTGCATGTTGTGTTTCGGCTATGAAAGTTGGCAAACAAATGCAGTTCTTTGGAGCAAGATGTAATCTTGCCAAGACATTATTATATGCCATTAATGGTGGTATAGATGAAATGACTGGTAAAAAAGTTCTTGATGGTATTGATCCTATCGAAGATGAATATTTAGATTATGATAAAGTTATGAAAAATTTTCATAAGACAATGGAAGATGTTGCAAGAATATATGTTGATGCCATGAATATAATTCATTATATGCATGATAAATATGCATATGAAGCAGGACAAATGGCTCTTCATGATACGGATGTAGAACGTTTAATGGCTTTTGGTGTTGCAGGTTTCTCTGTTGCTGTTGATTCATTATCAGCCATTAAATATGCTAAAGTTAAACCAATTCGTAATGAGAACGGAATTACAACAGATTTTGAAGTTATAGGTGATTATCCTAAATATGGAAATGATAATGATGATGTTGATAAAATAGGTGTAGAATTGGTAAATACATTTTATAATGAATTAAAAAAACATCCATTATATAAAAAGGCAAGACATACTTTATCTATTTTAACTATTACATCAAATGTTATGTATGGTAAAAATACAGGCTCAACACCTGATGGTAGAAAGATGGGAATTCCATTTGCACCTGGGGCTAATCCAATGCATGGAAGAGATTGTAATGGAGCCCTTGCATCTTTAAATTCCGTTGCTAAAATTCCATATTGTAATGTTTGCGAAGATGGTGTATCAAATACATTCTCTATTGTTCCAAATGCTCTTGGACATAGTGAGGAAGAAAGAATTAATAATTTAACATCAATTCTTGATGGATATTTTAAACAAGGAGCACAACATTTAAATGTTAATGTTTTAAATAGAGAAACATTAATAGACGCTATGGATCATCCAGAAAAATATCCAACACTTACAATTAGAGTTTCAGGATATGCTGTTAATTTCAATAGATTGAATAAAGAACAACAAAAGGAAGTAATTAGTAGAACATTCCATGAAAGAATCTAAAATATTAGGACACCTTGATTCTATTGAAACAATGGGACTTGTAGATGGACCAGGTGTTAGGGTAGTTGTTTTTATGCAAGGTTGTCCCTTAAGGTGTATTTTCTGCCATAATCCAGAAACTTGGCATATTAATGATAATTATACAATTACACCAGATGAGTTAGTAAAAATAATATCAAAATATAAAAATTATTTTGGTGATAATGGAGGTGTAACTTTCTCAGGAGGAGAGCCACTTACCCAAAGAGATTTTCTTTTAGAAACTTTAAAATTATGTAAAAAGGAAAAAATTCATACATGTTTAGATACATCTGGCGTAGGTAAAAATTATGAAGAAATTCTGCCATATGTTGATCTAGTTATTATGGATATTAAAGCACTTGAAAAGGATAAATATAAAGAAATAACAGGCTATAATAATATAGATATATCACTAAACTTTTTAGATGAATGTCAAAAACAAAATAAAAAGATGTGGCTTAGACAAGTTATTATACCAGGCATAAATGATAATGAAGAATATATATTATCTTTAAAAGAATTTATAAGTAAATTAAAAAATATTGAAAAAGTTGAATTATTACCCTATCATACATATGGAGTATCAAAATATAAAAAATTGAATATACCGTATAAACTTGGTGATACTAAAGATATGGACATAAAAAAATGTCAGAAGTTAGAAAAATTATTATTAAAATAGGAGGATAAAATGGAAGAAGAATTAGAATTATGTACAGAGGAATGCTGCTGTAAAGGAAAAAAAGCATTATTATTTGCAGGACTTGCTGTAGCTGGTGTATCACTTATTGCACTAGGAACAAGTATTTTCTTAAAGAAAAGAAAAAATAAATAAAAAAATAAGTTGTTATAAAAATATATTAAGATAAAAATTAATATATTTTTTTTGTTGTACCTAAAAAATTATAAACTTTTATTACTATTGAACTTAAATTAATGAATAATGCAAAATATTTAATCAATGTTATAAGTTTGGGTGATAGTTACCTTAGAATGAAATAATGATTAAGTATATGAATTTAAGAAACTGCAATGAAATTACCTCATTGCAACCATCCCTTATATAAAATGTGTTAAACTAATGTAAAAATATGCATAATATATTAAAAAAAAAGAATATTTTTGATAAAATATAGTAGAGGAAGGAATGTAATATGAATAATGAGCAAAATAAATTTCAGTCATTTAAAAATAATAGTTTAAATGGACAATCAATTCATAAGAAAAATATAACAAGAGAAAAAATTCAAAAAGATATTTTAAAAAAGAAATTAATTAAATGTGTCTATATATTGGTTTAATCGCGGGGACTTTTGGTTTAGCAGCGTCAGTAAGTACAGCTATATCAAATGCTCCAACTGTTGTTATTGATGAATATATTGATGAAAATGGATTAAATATAGTTTCTAGAAATACACACAGAACTGAGGATAATAAAAACTATTATTATTCACATCAACAAATAGCAAAGGAAATACTTCGTTCTGATAACCAAGAATTTTTAATATATATTTGTTTTAGAGAAATGGATAGCAAGACGTATGAAAAGTATAGTAATCAGGAAGTTAGAAATATGGATGGGGTTTTTTATCAATTAAATAAGCAAAGTGAAAATGACTCTGTTTATAAAGAATATGATTCCTTCAAAGAATATTTAATAAAGAGTGGATATTCTAATAATAATGGTGATCCTGATTATAAAATGTATGATCATTATATGCAAGAACGTTTACTTAGAATAATACAAAATGAAAAAGGGGGAAAAGCATATTAATGATAGATATTGATGTTATTAAATTAGAAAATGGACAAGATTATGTAATAGTATCAAAGAAAAAACATAATGATATTGAATATTTGTATTTATCAGGGAAAAACGAAGAAGAGGATATATGCATAAGAAAACTGGTTGGAGATAATATTGTACCTCTTGATAATGAAGATGAATTGACGGAAGCAATAAAATTGTTTAATTAAAAAGCATTGATAATTTTATCAATCTTTTTTTGTAAACATTATGCCAAGTAATATATATATAAATAGATATTTTTATACTTTTATATTATAATAATACTAGGTGATACTATGGAATTTGTAATTATAATATTATTAATAGTTATACTAATTATTTCAGTAATTTCTTTAATGAAAAATATAAATGAATCAAATATTACAGAACGACTTGGAAAAATGGAAAATAGTATGACTAAAGAATTAGGTGATTTTAAAAATGATTTAAATAAATCACTTAATGATGATTTTATTAATTTAAATGAAAGAATTGATAACAGGTTAAGGTTAATAAATGATAAAGTTAATGAGAGATTAGATGAAAATTTTGAAAAAACCAATAAAACATTTACTTCTGTTTTAGAAAGATTATCCAAAATAGATGAAGCGCAAAAGAAAATAGATAGTTTATCTAGTGATATAGTATCTCTTCAAGGTATTCTAACTGATAAAAAAACACGAGGAATATTTGGAGAAGTAAATCTTAAACATATTATGAGTAGTGTTTTTGGTGAAAATAACGATAAAATATATCGTATGCAATATCTATTTAATAATAATACAATAGCTGATTGTGTTTTATTTGCCCCATCTCCTCTTGGAACAATTGCGATTGATTCTAAATTTCCACTAGAAAATTATCAAATAATGGTTGATAAAAATAACAGTGAGATACAAAGAATACAGGCAGAGAAAAATTTTAAAATGGATATGAAAAAACATATTGATGCGATAAGTGATAAATATATCATTCCTAATGTTACATCAGAACAAGCGATTCTCTTTTTACCAGCAGAAGCCATATTTGCTGAAATAAATGCATATCATACAGATATTATTAATTATGCATATAAAAAACATGTTTGGATTACATCACCAACAACTTTAATAAGTACATTAACAACGATTCAGGTAATTATTAAAAACATTGAAAGAGATAAATATGCAAGTATTATTCATAGAGAATTAAATTTACTTTCTGAAGAATTTAAAAGGTATAAAGATAGATGGGATAAACTATCAAGAAGCATAGAAACAGTTAGTCGTGATGTTAAGGATATACATAATACAACAGAAAAAATTACGAAAAGATTTGATTCAATAAATCAAGTAGAAATAAATAACGAAAAATTAGATTATAATGGAGGATATAATGAATAGAGAAGAAAGAATAATTAAAATAAGAAAAGAAAAAGAAGAATTAAAACAAATGAAAAAGCAATTGATTTTGTTAGCAGGATATAGTAGCGTAGATGCTTATTATATAGATTATGAAAAAAGAAATGGTTCAAAAATAAATAATGAAAATCAAAATAAACCAATTAATTTTAATAGCAATATAGATAAAGAACAAAAAAATAAGCAAAATATATTAATTAAATTTGATAATGATAAAGCAGCATAAATTTATAAAAAAATGAGGTGAATTATGAAGAAAAATGGATTTACTTTAGTTGAATTAATAGGTGTTCTTGTAATTTTGGGATTAATTGCAACCTTTTCTGTACCAGCACTTACAAAAACAATGAAAGATAGTTCTGAAAAACAATATAATGAATATTTAAAAAACATTACTTTAGCAGCTGAAAATTACTTTCATAGTGAGACTGATGATACCTTAAATGGTAAATATTTTATCAAAATTAAAACACTTTATGATAGTGGATACTTAAAAAAAGAAAAAAATCCGAAAACTAATGAAGATACTAATGAAAATTCAACAGTTATGATTTCTAAAAATGAAGATGGTACAGAAAAGTATGAATTACTTGATATGGATGCAACTGAAACTGGATATGTAAGTGATGGATTATTGGTACATTATGATGGATATCATAAACCAGAAAACAATGTATGGAATGATTTATCAGGTAATGGTAATAATGGTGTGTTATATAATTTTAGTGAAAATGCGTGGGATAATAATAGTATAAGCTTTGATGGCACAAATGATTATATTAAAGTAATGCAAGCTTCAAGCTTTCCAAGTGGTTCTTCACAATATACAATGGAAATAACTTTTTATTATGGCACTCTAAAGACAAGGAATAATTTGATTAATCTTGGTATATATAATTCTCCTGGTAACGCAAATGGTATATATATATTAAATTCAACACAAATATCTCACTGGTATTGGGAAAATGATCTTTGGACTACATCTGTACTAGAAAGTGATAGTAGTTATATTGTAACAGCACTATATAATGGGGTAAATCGTAAAATATATTTAAATGGAGTACAAAAAGTCACCGATACAGCAACACCGAATGTAATATTAGGTAATGTAACTATAGGTGATGAAATTCCTGGTCAAGATGGTTTCTTTAATGGAGAAGTTCATTCAGTAAGAATTTACAATAGGGCTTTAACTGATGAAGAAATTAAAAATAATTACAATGTAGATAAATATCGTTTTGATGTATAGAAAGGTATACTATGAAAAAAACAATTAGAGATTTTGATTTATATAATAAAAAGGTAATAATAAGAGTCGATTTTAATGTACCAATTAAAGATAGTATAATAACAGATGATAATAGAATTAAGGAAAGTCTTCTTACTATTAAATATGCACTAGAACATGGTGCTAAAGTAATATTAATGTCGCATCTTGGTAGAATAAAATGTAAAGAGGACTTGGAAAAAAATAATCTTGAAATTGTTTCAAAAAAACTAAGTGATTTACTAAATAAAGATGTTATATTTTGTAATGAAACACGTGGTATTAACTTAGAAAATAGTATTGCTAATATGAAACAAGGTGATATTATTTTAATGCAAAATACGAGATATGAAGATTTAGATGGTAAAAAAGAAAGTAGTAATGATGAAGAATTAGGTAAATATTGGGCAAGTTTAGGTGATATTTTTATTAATGATGCTTTTGGAACATGTCATAGAGCCCATGCTTCCAATGTTGGTATTAGTACATATCTTCCAAGTGGAATAGGTTTTTTAGTAGAAAAAGAATTAAAAAGCTTTGATTCAGTTATAAATAACCCAGAACATCCATTTACGGTTATTTTAGGTGGATCAAAAGTATCTGATAAAATAGGTGTGACACTTAATTTAGTAAAAAAAGCTGATTATATATTGATTGGTGGTGGAATGTCCTTTACTTTTCTTCGTGCAAAGGGTTATAATATTGGTAAGTCTTTACTTGATGAAGATAGTATTGCTTTTTGTACCAATATATTAAATGACTATCCAAATAAAATAATTATACCTATTGATATAGTGGAAACAAATGAAATATCTAATAATTCAAATTATAATATTACTGATGTATCAAAAATAGATGAAAATAAAATAGGTGTTGATATTGGACCTAAAACAATTGCCTTATTTAAAGAATATATTGAAAAAAGTAAATTAGTTGTTTGGAATGGACCAGTAGGCATATTTGAATATGATCATTTTGCAAACGGTACTAAAGAGTTATGTAAAATACTATCTAGTCTAGATGCAACGACAATTATTGGTGGTGGTGATACTGCTGCTGCTGTAATAAAGTATGGTTATAAAGATAAGGTAACACATGTTTCTACTGGTGGTGGTGCCTCTCTTGAATTATTAGAAGGAAAAAATTTACCAGGGATTGAAGCAATAGATAATATATAGAAAGTTGGTTACTATGAAAAAGAAAAGTAAACTAAAAGCATTTTTAAATATTACTATTTTCATAGTAATTACAGCAATAGTTTTATATTTTACCCTTAAAGATAATTTTCATGAGGTTATAAATGGTATATTATCGGCTAATCCATTATGGATTTTACTTGCACTCGTTTTTGTTTGTGGCTATTGGTTTTTTAAATCATTAATTTTTTATAATTTTACGAGAAAGTTTAAAAAAAATTATAAGTTTAAGAAAGCTTTTAAGTTGCAACTAATTACTAATTTTTTTAATGCCATTACACCTTTTTCAAGTGGTGGACAACCATTTCAAGTTTATGCATTAAAAAAACAAGGTGTTGAAATAATAGATGCAACCAATATAATTATTGAAAACTTTATTGTTTATCAAATAGCGTTAGTTTTACTAGGTTTAATATCTATAGGAGCCAATAATATTTTTCATATATTTAAAGATGCTAGTATTCTTAAGCAACTTGTTACTGTTGGCTTTATTATTAATACGCTTGTTATAATAGGACTTTTTATAATTGCTTTTGCTAAAAAAATAAATAAATGGATAGTAAATCATTTGATTTCTCTTTTAGGTAAATTGAAAATTATTAAAAATAAAGAAAAATCAACAGAAAAATGGAATGAATATATAAATAATTTTCATAATGGTGCTAAATTACTTGTTAGTAATAAAAAAGAATTTGTTAAAATGATTTTATATGCTTTTCTTGCTTTAGTATGTTTATATATTACACCAGTTGTTTTACTATATAGTACAGGTGATTATACAAGTTTTAATGCCCTTTTATCTATTGTTTCTTGTTCTTATGTTATGCTAATTGGGTCGTTTGTTCCAATACCAGGTGGTACTGGTGGCTTAGAATATGGCTTTATCCAATTTTATGGTAATTTTGTAACCGGTAGCACACTTAATGTAATTATGATCTTATGGCGATTTGTTACTTATTATTTTGGTATGATAGTAGGTGCTGTTGCTGTTAATATTAAAGAAGGTGAGCATAAATGCGAGTAGGTATTTTTACGGATAGTTATCCACCATATATAAATGGTGTTTCCACAAGTATTGTTATGCTTAAACAAGCATTAGAAAAATGTGGACATCAAGTTTATATTGTAACTGTTAATGATCAAGGGCACTCTTATCGTTTTGAAGAAAACAATAAAATTATAAGATTACCTGGTATACCAATTGGTATATATGATTATCGTATGACATCAATATATCCAATTAGAGTTATTAATCGTATCAAAAAATGGAATTTAGATGTTATACATTCACAAACCGAATTTGGTGTTGGAACTTTTGCTCGTATAATTGCCAAACAACTTGATATTCCTTTGGTCCATACTTATCATACAATGTATGAAGATTATGTTCACTACATTACAAAAGGTTATTTCAATAAATCAAGTAAAAAAGTAGTTGAATATTTAACAAAATTTTATTGTGATAAAACGGCTACTGAATTAATTGTACCGACTAAAAAAACATATGCCTTATTTAAAGATAAATATAAATATGAAAGAAATATACATATTATACCAACAGGTATTGATGTTGAAAGATTTTATAAAGAAAAAATTAATATTAAAGATGTAGAAGAAATAAAGAAAAAATTAGAAATAAAAAAAGATGATTTTATTATTTTATTTGTTGGACGTATTGGACGAGAAAAAAGTATTGATGTTTTAATTGAAGGACAACATGCTTTTATCAAAAAACATCCTAACTGTAAACTTATGATTATTGGTGATGGACCTGATGCTCCATATTATATGAAATTAGTAAAAAAATGGAAATTAGAAAATAATGTTAAATTTATTGGTAAAGTTCCATGGGATGAAATACCTAAATATTATCAGATTGCTAATATCTTTGCAACGGCATCAAGGTCAGAAACACAAGGCCTTACGGTTATCGAGGCTATGGCATCATCTTTACCAGTTATTGCTGCTGATGATGAAAGTTTTAAATCCATTGTAGTTGATGATTTGAATGGATATTTGTTTAGTAATAAAAAACAATATCGCAAAATTGTAGAAAAACTTTTAGATGATAAAGATAAAGTTTTATATTTAAGTAAACAAGCAAGAATATCTTCTGAATCTTATTCATCAAAGTACTTTGCTGAAAGAGTATTAAAAGTTTATGAAAGTGCAATAAAAGAAAGTGGTAATAAAAATAAATCATATTTTGGAAGATTAAAACATGTTTTTAAAAGAGGTCTTCATGGAAAGTAAGATTATTATTGCTAATCATAAAGGATATCTTAATTATAATGAGGTAAATAATTATATAAAAGTATTGGATAATAAAAAATTAACTAATGATATTATAATATGTCCATCAAATATATATTTGCCTCTATTTTTAAATAAATCTTATGCACTTGGAATTCAAGATATATCTCTTATAGAAAGTAAAAATATTACTGGCGAAATAAATATAGAACAAATATCAAATATGCATATTAAATATTCTATTATTGGTCATAATGATAGAAGAATGTACTTTAAAGAAACTAATACAGTGATTAATAAAAAAATAATCGAATGTTTAAAAAATAATATAAATGTTGTTTTGTGTATTGGTGAAATGGAAAAAATTAATGATATTATGAATGTACAAAAATATATTGAAAATCAGTTAGGAGAGTGTTTAGCCAATATAAATAGTAATGACTTAAAGAAAATTATTATTGCTTATGAACCAAACTGGTCAATTGGTAATTTAGATGCTGCTCCAAATGAATATATAAGTAATATAGTATCTTTTATAAAATCTAATTTTAATCAAAAAATAAAGGTATTGTATGGTGGTAGTATTAATTATAGTAACATAAAAAGATTAGTAAATATTTCTAATTTAGATGGTTTCTTGATAGGGAAAGCATCTACGAGATGTGAAGAATTTTTAAATATTATAGAAGTTGTTGTAAATCAATGACTTTTTTTTATCATTTTCGACAAAAATCGACAAAACTAGAACATAATTGCTATGGAAGAAAATACATATGGGTAGTATAATTTAATAGTAAAATAAATGAAGGAGATAATTATGGAAAAAATAAAATTACTTGTAATAGATGATAATGTTAATTTAGTTAATATGGTTACTGAATATTTTAGTAAAACTAATAATATAGAGGTAGTTTTTACAGCTTATAATGGTGAAGAAGGTATTAATGTAGCCCAAGAGCAAAAGGATAAATATGATGTAATGCTACTTGATTTAATTATGCCTAAAAAAGATGGAATGTATGTTTTACAAGAAATGAAAAAAAGAGGTATAAACAAAAATGTTATAGTAGCGACTAGTTATAATGCTAATGAAATAATTAGAGAGGTATCAGAATTAGGTGTTAATTATTTTATCTTAAAACCATTTGATTTATGTGATTTAGAAAAGAGAATACTTGATATAATGGATAAATCGAAAGGAGCAAATAAAAGTATTGATTTACATCATAATAACTTAAATGTATCCATTACAAAAGTGTTACATGAACTTGGAATACCATCACATATAAAAGGATATCAGTACATAAGAGAAGCAATTGGAATTATTTTTGAAAGACCAGAAACAATTGGTGGAATTACAAAGGAATTATATCCAGAACTTGCCGAAAAATTTGATACAACAGTATCAAGAGTAGAAAGAGCAATTAGACATGCAATAGAGGTAAGTTGGAATAGAGGAAATTGGGATTTAATGGAAGAAATATTTGGACATAGTGTTGATATTGATAAAGCTAAACCAACTAATTCAGAATTTATTGTAACGATTGCTGACAAGTTAAGACTAGATTATCATAAAGTTTGTTAACTTGTTTTTTTTGTCTTTATATTGCTAAAAAAAAATGTTATAATGAATATGGTGGTTTTATGAATAAAAAAGGTTTTACATTAATTGAGTTATTAGCAGCCCTTATTATAATGGGATTACTCGTAGTTATAATTGTTCCTAATGTGACAAATATTATTAATGAGAACCGTGATAAAGTTTATGATAGACAAATAGAAAATATAATAAAATCAGCAAAAACATGGGGAGCAGATAATATAGGTGTTTTACCTACAACTAATAATGGTAGTGTAAAAGTTACACTTGGACAATTACAACAAGGTGGTTATGCTAAAAAAGATTTAGAAAATCCTAAAACAGAAGAATTATTTGATGAAAATAGTACCTATGTTATTATTACAAATATTAATGGCACTCTACATTATGAGGTCTTTGTAGAACAGGAGTGATATAATGAGTTTAAAAATTGAAAGAATTAATAGTATGTTTGTTAAAGAAATTAGTTATATACTTGCTAATGAAATTAAAGATAAAGATATAAAGTTTGTAACTATAACAGCATGTGATGTTACTAATGATTTAAGTTATGCAAAAGTTTATTATACATGTCTTAATGATGATAGAAAGAAAGAGACAAAAGAGGCATTAAAAAATGCTAGTGCTTTTATTAGAAGAAAACTTTGTGAAAGGGTAGATATACGACATACACCAGAGTTAATATTTGTATTTGATGAGTCTATTGAGTATGGAAAGAAAATAGAAAATATCATTGAAAAAATACATGAAGAAGAAAAATAATTAAATAGTGATAAACAAAAAGTAGTTGTTTACTTGGTAATTAGAAAACTAATGGTGATGAAAATTAGTCAAGAGTAAATTATGAAATACATGTTTTGAATTTAAACGATTAATTTCGCGTTAAGAAATAAAGTGCATAAGATTCTTATGAAATAAGGT
The DNA here is from genome assembly GCA_900547995.1 of uncultured Mycoplasmatota bacterium. Classification (GTDB taxonomy): domain Bacteria; phylum Bacillota_I; class Bacilli_A; order RF39; family UBA660; genus UMGS1045. Next base: position 7,637 of record URIY01000030.1, on the reverse strand, counting down.
GGTACCACGGGTTTGCTCGTCCTTATATACTAGGAATCTTTTTGTCTTTTAATGGGAGGATATTATGGAAATAAATAAATATATAGATCATACAAATTTAAAGGCTTTTGCCACTGAAGAGGATATTAAAAAATTATGTGAGGAAGCTATAAAATATAAATTCGCATCTATTTGTGTAAATCCTTATTATGTTAGTCTTGCAAGTACGATACTTAAAGATACTAATATTGATGTATGCAGTGTTGTTGGTTTCCCACTTGGTATGAGTAAAGCAATTACTAAGGAATATGAAGCTATTGCAGCTGTAGAAGATGGTGCTGATGAAATTGATATGGTTATTAATATTGGTGCTTTAAAAGATAAGAAATATGATTATGTTAAAGAAGAAATTGAAAATATTAGAGATGCAATTGATGGTAAAGTATTAAAAGTTATTATTGAAACTTGTTATTTAACAGAAGATGAAATAATTAAAGCAACAGAAATATGTAATCAAACATTTGTTAATTTTATAAAGACTTCAACAGGTTTTGGTACTAGGGGTGCATCATTAGAAGATATTTCTATTATTAATAAACACAAAAATGAAATATTAGAGGTTAAAGCAAGTGGTGGTATTAAAACATATGAAGATGCTTCTAAATTTATTGAAAGTGGTGTTACAAGAATTGGAACGAGTAATGGTGTTAGTATGATGCAAGTTAGTAAGGAGGAAAAGTAATGACACTATATGAAGAATTAAAATGGAGAGGACTTATTAAAGATGTAACAAGTCCTGAATTAGAAAATAAATTAAATAACGAAAAGTTAACTTTTTATATTGGAACTGATCCAACAGCAGATTCCATGCATATTGGACATTATTCATCATTTTTAATTGCTAAAAGGCTTGCTAAAGCAGGTCATAAACCTCTTCTCTTAATAGGCGGAGCAACAGGTAGAATTGGCGATCCAAGACCAACTACGGAAAGAGAAATGAAATCAATTGAAGAGATTGAAAAAAATACTAAAAATCTAAAAAAACAAGCCGAAGAAATATTTGGCTTTGAAGTTGTTGATAATTATGATTGGATTAAAAATATAAATATTATTGAATTTTTAAGAGATTATGGAAAATACTTTAATATTAATTATATGCTTGATAAAGATATTATTAGAAGAAGACTAGAAACAGGTATAACTTTTACAGAGTTTTCTTATATGTTACTTCAATCTTTGGATTTCTTACATTTACATGAAACAAGAGGTGTAAATTTACAAGTTGCGGGTTCTGATCAATGGGGAAACATTACATCTGGTGTTGATTTAATTAGAAAAAAATTAGGAGATGAAGTGTATGCTTTTACAATGCCTTTGATATTAGACCAAAATGGTAAGAAATTTGGAAAATCAGAAGGTAATGCTCTATGGCTTGACAAAAATAAAACAAGTAGTTATGAATTATATCAATATTTAATTAATACTGATGATTCCATGATTGAATCATACTTAAAAGTTTTTACTTTTTTATCACCAGAAGAGATAATGGATATTGTTTCAAAGCATAATAATGAACCACATCTTAGATTAGGTCAAAAAACATTGGCTAGAGAAATTATAACCGGTTTGCACGGAAAAGAAGAATATGAGAAAGCTGTTCAAATAAGTGAAAATTTATTTAGTGGAAATATTAAAGAAATAAATGTTAATGACTTAATGATAGGTTTAAAAGACGTACCACATTTTATATTAAAAGATGAATCTTTACTTGATTTACTTGTTAATAATAATATTTGTTCAAGTAAAAGAGAAGCAAGAGAATTTTTAAATAATAATGCAATTAGTATAAATGGTGAAATTGTTAATGATGAAAATATGTTTATTGATAAAACAAAAACTATTGAAGGAAAGATAGTTGTAATTAGAAGAGGCAAGAAAAAATATTATGTAGGATTAGTCGAGGAATAATATGAAAAAAAATGGTTTTTTAGAGGGGGCTTTTATTGCTACTATTAGCGTTATCATTTGTAAAATACTAGGGCTTATATATGTAATTCCTTTTTATTCCATTATAGGTGAACAAGGTGGCGCATTATATAGTTATGCTTATTCTATTTATTCCATTTTCTTATCTCTTGCAACGGTAGGAATACCAACGGCAATTAGTAAAATAGTTAGTGAATATAATGCTTTAGGTTATCAATATTTAAAGCAAAAAGCTTATAAAATTGGGTTAAAATTGCTTGTTGGATTAGGTATTATATGTTTTATTATTTTATTTATATTTGCACCTCAGGTTGCTATTTTGATTAAAGGTAATGCAGTAGGTGGTAATAGTATAGAAAGTATTACATTAGTTATAAGATCTATTTCAACAGCTGTTTTAATTGTTCCGCTTCTTAGTGCAAAAAAAGGTTATATGCAAGGACATAAGTTTATGAGTGTTCCACAATTTTCAACAGTTATAGAACAATTAATTAGAGTTATTATTATTGTAGTTGGAAGTTATTTGTCATATAAGGTTTTTGGTATGGATTTAGATCAATCAATTGCCATTGCTGTTTTTGGGGCAACTATAGGAGCAATATGTGCATATTTTTTTGTTGATAGAAAGATTAAACAAAACAAAAAAGAATTTAATATTGACGCTAAAATAACGGAAGAAGAGAAAAAAATTTCAAACAAAACATTATTAAAAAAAATCGTTTTTTTTGCATTACCATTTGTATTAATTGATTTAATTAAATCAGCTTATGATTTAGTTGATTTATTTACTGTTGTTAGAACTCTTACAGCTGTTGGTTATTCAACTATTGATGCCGAAAATGTCGTAGGTGTAATTTCTACATGGGCTTCAAAACTTAATATGATTATTATTTCTATAAGTATGGGCTTAACTGCTAGTTTAATACCTAATATTATGCCAAGCTTTGTAAAAAAAGATTTTAAAGATGTTAGTAAAAAAATTAATCAAGCTTTACAAATACTAATAATATTAACTATCCCTATGACCATAGGTTTATCATTTTTAGCTTATCCAGTATGGAATGCTTTTTATGGTTATAATGCAGTCGGAATTGATGTCCTTAGAATATATGTTTTCTTAGCTTTAACATCATCTTTTCAATCTGTTTTAGTAGAATCATCGCAGATTATGAATAATACTAAACTTACCTTGGGCTCCTTAATATTAGGAGTTATAATCAAGCTTATTCTTAATGTTCCAATGATACATTTATTTAATTTTATTGGGCTTCAAGGTTATTATGGACCAACGATAGCAAGTATTATTTCGCAGCTAATAACAATTATTTTCTTATTAATTAAATTAAATAGAAAATATCAAGTAAATTATGGAGAAACTATAAAAATATTTGGTAAAACATTATTAGCAACTCTTTTTATGGTTGTTTCCTTAATTTTCCTTAATTTATTTTTACCTATTGATAATAGCGATAGAAAAATAAGCGTTTTAATATGTGCATTATATTGTATAGTTGGAGCTGTTGCTTATTTTATAGTTGCATTAAAACTAAAAATTATTCCTTTTATTAATAAATTTAGCGATATAAAAAATATTATACAAAGAAGAAAATTTAAGTAATTTTAAATTCCTTTTGTATTTACTATAAATGAAAAAATATGATATTATGTATATAGATTAATTATCATATTTAGAAAGAGATGTAGAAATGAAGAAAGTAACATATTATATAAAAAGATTGTTTCAAATGAATTATATGAATTTTTTTAGTACAATAAAGAAAATTCATAAACGTAGTGGTAAAAATTCTATTTATTTATTTTTTGATATAATTATTTGTTCAATAAAATATACAGCTGGTTATACCGATTATTTTTTATTTTATTTCGAAGGGCTAAGTAGCAAACAAAGAGCTACTTATATTACTAGAGGAGTAAATAATAATTATTTAAAAACTTTGAATGATTCAAGTTATTACCCATATTTTAGAAATAAAATAAAATTTAACAAAAAATTTAAAGAATACTTAAATAGAGAATATTTATATTTGGAAGAATGTACTTTTGATGATTTTGAAAAATTTGTAAAAAAGCATAAAACTATAATGGTAAAACCTATTGGATTAAGTGGTGGATATGGTGTTGAAAAATTAGAAATAAAAAAGAATTCCAATATTAAAGATATATATAATAAATTAATAGAAAATAAACAATTATTAGTAGAACAATTAATAATTCAACATAAAAAAATGTCAGAACTTTGTCCTAGTTCTGTAAATACATTAAGAATTGTAACTATTAGAAAAAATGGAAAAACAACAGTTATGCTTAGGGCAATTCGTATAGGTAATGGTATTAATCCTGTAGATAATTTCCATCAAGGTGGAATGTATTCTTTATTTGATGAGACAGGTAAAATAACAAAACCAGCTATGGATAGAGAAGGGAAATTATTTGAAAAACATCCTACAACTAATGTAAAAATTGAAGGATTTGTCATTCCTTTTTATAAAGAGGTTGTTGAACTTGCAATTAAGTTAAGTGCTGTCATTCCACAAGTAGGTATGACTGGTTGGGACTTTGCCATTACTGAAGATGGACCATCATTAATAGAAGGTAATGAACTTCCAGGTTATGATATTTATCAATCAAAAATACATTTAAATGAAAAAAAAGAAGGACTAAAACCTTTATTTGATAAGGTTATTTATGGTGATGTATGCAAAAAATAAGATATTATATTGCAATTGTAATGGGAAAACTTACTAGTTTAGGATTAAAAATTTTAAATAAAAGAGTTCCATATTATCCAGGGTATATTGCTCTTAGAACATGTCCTAATTTTCTTAATTATGTACATAAACCTAAAATTACTGTAGCAATTACTGGTACGAATGGAAAGTCAACGATATCGGCACTATTAATCGATGTTTTTAAAAATTTAAATTATCGTGTAATTCATAATAATGGTTTCAATGTAAAAGATGGAATTGCTGCTATGTTTTTAAAAGATATTTCGCTATTTCATAAAAGGGCGGAAATAGTTATTTTAGAAGTAGATGAAAAATCAAGTGGGATGATTTTTAGATCGGTAAAACCAGATTATTTAATTTGTACTAATTTATTTCGTGATTCTATGAAATCTAATAGTAATTTTGAGTATATTGCCTCTAAAATAAATGAGGGAATACCAAAAGATACAAAAGTGATTATGCCAGCCGATGATTTAATAACTTCTTCATATATTGTTCCTAAAAAACCAATTTATTATGGTATTAATTATTTCGATAATTCATCAAAAAGTATTTACAATTTAGTTTGTGATCTCGTTTATTGTCCAAAATGTAATCAAAAGTTACAATATCAGTTTGTTCATTATCATCACGTAGGTAATGTAAAATGCTTAAAATGTGGTTATGAAAATCCTAAAAAGAAATATGAAGCATCTATAGACTTAAAAGAGATGATAATGACAGTAAATAAAGATAAATACAATATTTCTAACTCTAGTATTTTCAATTTATATAATCAATTATCCGTTATCGCTTTACTTAAAGAATTAAAAATTCCAAATGCAGAGATAACAAGGGTTATAAATGATATTAAAATTACTGATTCAAGATATTCTAAAGAAGAAATTAATGGTATTACTATTGTTAATCAAATGGCTAAGGGTCAAAACCCAGTAGCAACTTCAAGTGCTTTTAATTATGTTAAATCGTGTCCAGGTAAAAAAGCAATAGTCTTAATTCTTGATGACGTAGAAGATAAGAAATATTCTGTTGAAACTGTTTCTTGGTATTATGATACAGATTTTGAGTTTCTAAATGATGCAAACATAAAAAAAATATTAATAGGTGGTGTAAGGTCTTATGATGTTTATGTAAGATTATTATATGCTGGTGTTCCTAAGGATAAATTAGAAATGTCAGAAAATCAGTTTGAACTTTATAAAAAATTAAATATTAAGGGTATTGATTCTATATATATACTTCATGATATTCATGAGTATGATCAATCATTAATAATAAAAAAACAGATTAAGGGGGTAATTCAAAAATGAAATTAGAAATATTATTTCCAGAAATTTGTAATTTATATGGTGATAGAGGTAATGTTCAATTTTTAGAAAATTGTTTTGACAAAAAAGAATTTGTCTATACAGCACTTTTAGATGAACCTTTTTTTGTAAAAAATGATGTCAAGTTTATATACTTAGGTCCAATGAGTGAAAGTGTACAAGAAAAAGTTATTAAAAAATTAATTCCATATAAAAAAAGAATAAAACAATTAATTGAAGATGGTGTTGTATTTTTGTTTATTGGGAATGCTTTAGAAATATTAGGGAAAACAATTATAAAAGATGATGGAGAAGAAATAAAAGGTCTTAATATTTTTGATATAACAACTAAAAGACATCAAGCAAATAGATATAATAGTTTAGTCTTAGCAAACTATAACAATATTGAAATTGTCGGTTATATTAGTCAAAGCAGTACGTCTATAATTAAGGAAGTACCATTATTTAATGTTATTAAAGCAAAAAATGATGTGGAAAATGAAGGAATCCATGTTAATAATTTTTTTGGAACTAGTTTATTAGGACCTATACTTATATTAAATCCATATTTTGCTAAAAAAATACTATTGTTACTTAACTATAAAAAGAAAATAAAATATGAACAAGATTTAATAAATGCTTATCAAAAAAGATTAGATGAATATAAAAAAGAAGGAATTAGGTATTAAGAATTCCTTCTTTTTTTGTAAAGAAAAAAGTACCCATAAGTACTTTTATCTGTTATAGAATTCAACGATTAATGATTCATTGATATCAGCGTTAAGTTCGCTTCTTTCTGGATATCTAACATATGTACCAGCCATTTTATTTTCATCATAAGTAACAAATTCAACACGATTGTTTTTAGCTTCTAGTGATGATTTAACAATAGCAAGTTCTCTGTCATTTTCCTTAATAGCAATTACATCACCTGGTTTACATCTATAAGATGGAATATCAACTTTTTTACCATTTACAGTAATATGTCCATGGTTAACAAGTTGTCTTGCTCCTCTTCTTGTAGTTGCAAATCCAATACGGTAAACTAAGTTGTCTACACGACTTTCAAGAAGTTTTAATAAATCTTCACCGTGTACACCTTTCATTTTACCAGCTTCATTGAATGTTTTTCTGAATTGTTTTTCAGTCAAACCATACATGAAACGTAATTTTTGTTTTTCTTGTAATTGTGTACCGTAGTTAGATAATTTCTTACCACGATCTCCACCATGTTGTCCTGGAATATTTGGTCTTTTAGCAATTTCTTTTCCTGTTTCTGTAACAGAAAATCCAAGACGTCTTGCTTTACGATAAACTGAACCAGTATATCTTGACATTTAAATCTCTCCCTTCGATATTTGCTTAAACATCGAGGCTATCATATTTATTATAGGGTGTTTGCATTAATATCCTCACTTTGCAGCTAAGTTACTAATAACCCTTAGTGGTAACAAACACATCACAATAAATATAATAACGCTGCTAGATGAATACGCACCTAAGATTATATTATGTTTTATATTTAAAGTCAAGTACCTATAATATTTTATATTTACATTTTATGATTAATTTATGATAATGTCTTAAGTGTTAGTATTTGATTATGTCTCAAAAC
>URIY01000029.1 GCA_900547995.1 uncultured Mycoplasmatota bacterium | reverse complement strand
ATGTTGAAAGTTTCCCTAAATATTGTCTGCTAGAAAGATTTAGAACAATAACAATTAATATTCCTAAAATAAACCCTTTTTATAAAGATGAAATATGTGATTCTGCTAAGGAGTATTCATTATGCCAAAAATGGACAAACGTAAATATTAACTATGAAGAATTTACAACTAGAGTAAATGAGTATATAAAGTGGAAAAATAAGGATAATACTATTAAAGAAGATACTAAAGAAAACTTTGATTTTTTTCAATTTTATGAGAAATATTATTGGCCAACCTTTATTAGTATGATATGTATTTTAGGTATCTTAGTATATTTATGGATAAAAGAAAATAAAAAAAATAAATTGTAGGTGATATGATGAAAGATAAATTTTTTAAAAAATATGATAATTTAATATTATTATCTATAGTATCTGTAGTTTCTTTATTACTACCAAGTTATATAACTATAAAGGCTGATGGACCAACAATTACAACAGTGGTTGAAGATATGTGGGCTGGAACAAAACAAAGTGATAGTAAGATTCATACAGATGTGACTCTTACAAATGAACGTTATGCCAATGCTAACGATGTGTATGCACATCCCAGTAATCCCGATAATCGGGAAGCAATGGTTTTTAGTGTAAAAGGTAACGGAATGACCAATACTTGGACGGTATATAGAACAGAAGCAGCTGCTGAATATGCAAGAACGACCGGCGCTTGTGTTGGGACTTGTATTTCTGCTTCAGACATTGGATTGTCTGGAACTAATATTGCTGATTGGGGTAATCAAATTAAGATTTCTTCTAAAAATCAATCAAGGGATGGCAAAAATTTACAATTTAGTGATTCAATTTCAAAATTTCAAGCACGTGAAACACTGCGATTATATGGATATGATGTTGAGAATATGTCTGATGATAGTATTTCGAAAGCAGCCAATGAATTAGTACATAATAATGGAAAATTTTCGGAAGCGGTATATGGAAGAGCAGCGATTATTGCAAAACAACCAGGATATACTGATTCAGGAAATGTAGAATATTCTATTTGTCCAAGTGGAACTTCAAATAGTGATTGTTATGAAGCACTTCATTCACCTCTTACAAAAGATTTAACAAAAGTGGCTCTAGAGTCTGAACTTGTGCATATAACGGATGAAGGTGGCATCTTTACTAAAAAAGATTGTAAGGGAATTTGTTGCCCAGGTGATGTTGGATATCCTGATTGTGATGACAGCGATGGCGATGACGATGATGACCAATTTGATTATGATTTGGAGGCTGATACTTGTACGATAACAAAAACTAGAATTACTGGCCCAGACGAAAAAGATTACCCAAAAAGTGTCCCAGCCAAGGGAACCTGTGGTGGGACAGCTGTTGATATAAAATATGACCCTGATAGTTCGGTGTGCAGTGGTGGTGGCCACATTAAGATGCTAACAACTACTAAAGTAACGGCACAACTACCATCTGCTCCAGGTGTTGTATATGCAGGGAAAGGATTTAACTGGGGGGAAGTTACCTCTGTTAAAAATGTGTCAACTGTTATTTATGATAATAGTGTTTGGACACATGATATGCAACAGGCACAAGTAGATCTTGCAGCATATGAAGCAGGTGTGAAGTGTATAGAAACTGCAGTGAAACAACTTACGGAACAATTTGAAGAAAAAATGAAGGAATGCACAGAAAAAGCGGCAAAAACTTGTAATGAGGAATGTTCTAAAAACTATACATGTACAACTCCGGGTTGCCCAGCTCCTAATTGTGATTGCGCTGAAAAAGTAAAGAACGCTTGTAGCGAACTTGAAAAAAATTTTGGCGATGAATTAGACAAGTTAAACCGACAGAAGAAAGTGTATAAAGATGGAATAGAAGCAGAAAATGTCCGAATACAAGATTTGAAAGATTGTTATGAGCAGGCAAAAAAACTAGTTAGAACAGAAACTACATTTGATACAGTTTCTATAACAAATCAGAAGATGAATCTTGATGATGGTTATGTTCAAAGAATTAATACGATAAAAGGCGTTGCTAAGAACAGTGGATTGGAATTGACTGTTGACGATTTGAAAAAATATACAGATCCAGAAACATATCTAGAGGTAAATACCAATTTCTTTGTCCCATACTATGTAAAAAACGGTACAGAAGGAAAATTAGTGGGGGATATAGTTGGTGATATTTCAATACCAGATTATAGTTGCCCAATAGCAGTAACTAATAATGTTGTTTGTACAGATGATTGCGGTGGTAAAATATCCAATTTGGATTTGATATATAGACCAATATCATTAACAAATCCATTCCCAGATACAGTTAAAAATTCAAAATATAGAGCCATGGGATCGAATTGGAATGAAATTTTAGCTGACAGATATGTCGAAAATAATCGTGGAGTTAAAAATTATGAAATATATAATTTAACACCTATATATACTATAACTCTTACTCCATCAACTATTAAGGAAATTAGAAGTTATAATAAAAAGAATAGTTTAAATAATTTTGATATGAATTGTAGTGATGGATATAAATGTTTAAGTACGTTTTTATGGGAAAAATTTAATAAAATAATAGATACTGGATCTTCATGTGCGACATCTACTGGATGGGATGAAACATGCTATATAGGAGGTGCATCTGAATGAAAGAATCCATATGGGGATGGGCAATCGTAGTAATTGGTATTGTTTCAATATTCTTTGTATATTTCTTTCAAAATATAACAAATACCGATGAACATAATTATAATTTACTTAAGGATGTAACAGAAGCAGCAATGCTAGATGCAGTAGATAAAGCTTCGTATAAAGATGGAGTATTATTTATGGACGAAGAAAAGTTTACAGAAAGCTTTGTAAGAAGATTTGCTGAGTCAGCAACTCTTTCTAGAACATATGTTATAAAAATATATGATATTGTATCTTCACCTCCTAAGGTTAGCCTAGAAGTTAGTAGCACTGAAAAAGGTAATGTTACTGGTGGAGAAATATTAGAATTTGATATTTCTAATAGATTAGACGCAATATTGGAAGTTCCATATTAATAGAAGGAAGGTATAAAAATGGAAAAATTTAAAAGATTTATCACAAACAAGAATACAGTTACTATTATTGGGTTATTATTAATTGTGGGTATATTATATTTTGTATATAATAGACAAATTAAACAGGCTACTAATCCGGTTAGAGTGCCTGTTGCAAAGGTTACAATTCAACCAAAGACACTTATTACTAAGGATATGATTGAATATATTGAAGTGCCTGCTGTATCAGTTAAAAAAACAACGATAACAAATTCACAAAATGTAATTGGAAAATATAGTAATTATAATACTATGATCCCACAAGGAAGTATGTTTTTTACAGATACTTTGATAACTAAAGATGAATTACCTGATTCAGCTTTAATGGATGTTGCAGAGGGAGAAGTTTTATATAACTTTCCAGTTACAATGAATACTTCATATCAAAATTCAATTATGCCGGGATCAAAGGTAGATATTTATATGAAAGCTCTTAATGATGACAGTGTTTTAATGGTTGGTAAATTACTTGAAAATGTTAATGTACTTGCTGTAAAAACAAGTGATGGTTTAAATGTTTTTGAAAATACTTCTGAAAGAAGAACACCTGCTTATATATTCTTTGGCGTTAGTCCAGAAATTCATATTTTACTTAGAAAGGCAAGTTATTTAACTAACTACTCAGTTGTATTATTCCCTGTTCCACATGGAACAACTTATACAAATGAAAAAGATGAGGCTTATGTAAGTACTGATGAATTAAAAGAATTTATAAATGCTCATACAGTTACACTTGTTGAAAATACAACAGACGTAGAAAACCCAAATCAAAATGTTGATGCAAATGGAAATATAATAGAGGGCTAGTTTATGAAGAGCGAATTCTTCCAACAAATGGATTTTGGCCCTCTTGAGCCATTACTACTTGATGATGATATTACTGATATATCATATGATAATAATGGTCAAATCTGGTTAAGATCCTTGTCAAAAGGTATTTATAGAATTGAAAATCCAGATGTAAATAATGCCTTTATGGAAAAGCTTGCTTTTCAATGTGCTAACGTTGTTGGTAAAAGTTTCAATATGGCTCATCCATTTCTTGATGCAGAAAGTGCTGAACTTCGTATGAACTTTGTTCATGATTCTATTGCTAAAAATGGAATCGCCGTTGTTATAAGAAAGACACCAGCAAAAATAAGACTTGAAAAAGATAAAATTATTGCAGATAAATATATTACATTAGACTTACATGAATTCTTAGTTCAATGTGTTCAAGGACATTGTAATATTATAGTTTGTGGTGAAACGGGTTCAGGAAAAACAGAATTTGTTAAATATCTTGCATCTAAAATTAAAGAAAATGAAAAAATAATTACAATAGAAGATACTTTAGAGTTGCACTTAGATAGAATATTTCCACATCGTGATATAGTGGCTATGAAAACTAATAATATTGCTTCTTACACGGATGTACTTGTTACATGTATGCGTCAAAATCCGAAGTGGATATTATTATCCGAAGTTCGTAGTGCGGAAGCTGTTCTTGCGGTTCGTAACTCTATATCTTCTGGTCACTATATTTTATCAACCATACATGCTGATAAAGCTTCTTCTATACCTAATCGTTTGTATAGTTTGCTTGAGACTAATCAAGATTTAGAGCAATTCTTGTTATCTATTTATAGATATATACAACTTGGTGTATACGTAAGAGCTTACCTTGATAAAGAAACAAAAAAATTTGTTCGTGAAATTGCTGAAGTTACAGAATTTTATGTAACAAAGGATAATAAAGCGGAGTATAATACAATTTATAAAAAGTATTCTGATGGTAGAATAGAAAGAAGTGAACCTAGTAGTTATCTTAGAGATTATTTATCTATTCAGGGTGTAATATTACCTGAAAAAGTATTTAATGGTAATAATAATAATAATAATAATAATAATTTTAATGCTAATGATATTATTAACAATAATAATCAGAATAATGTTGAGGTATTGTTTGAGTAAGGAGGTTGTAAAATGGAATTTTGGGCATTTTTAGGATGTACTTTAGTGTTAGTATTTATAATCGTTTATTATCAAAATGCTGGTAAAAAAACATATAAATATGTAACAGATAAAGCTGGTGATATATATAATAAGTATGCACCATATTCTTATGACAAAGTAAGAGAAAAGGTTAAACAATTAGGCCAAGATTATACTCCTAAACAGTATATTATACAAATTGTTATTTTTGCAGTATTTACTTTTTTAATAACATATATGTATTTTTATAATATACTTGTATCAATTATATATATTCTTGTTGTTTGGTCAATTATACCATATCTAACATATTTACGTTCTAGAAGAATATTTAGCGAATTTATATTTGAACAAATTCAGGTTTATACTACAAATGTTATAATGGAATTTGCGACAACACAAAGTTTTGTTAAATCATTAGAAGGTGTTAGAGATTCTGGGGTATTAGAAGATCCAGTTAAAAGTGATGTTGAATTAATGATTGCAATGGCATATGAAAATGGTACTATTGAACAATCAATAGAGTATATGAATAATAAATATGACTATAATATTGTTAGAAATATGCATCAATTATTTTTACAAATTACCAATGAAGGTTCATCTAGATCAGGTGATGCACTTGAAAATATGTCACTTGATATCGATATGCTTGTCGAAAATGTATATCGTGATAGATTAGATCGTCAATCATTTCATAAAAAATTTATACAATTTGGTTTACTTATGTATTTAATTGTAATGTTGATGCAATTTCTACTTGGACATGCTTCATATATTAAATTGTTAGATACATGGTGGGTTGTGGTAATATTACATGCTATAATACTAATTAATAGTTTTTTCCTACTAAATGGTGAAAAATATTATAATGAGAATGTAGGTGCTGAATAATGGAATTTATAATTATCATAATAATATTAGTGTTCATATTTGAATACAGGAATTTAATTAATTCCAATAAGTTTGTACAAGATATGAGACCATATAGTAGAATGCTTATGGAAGATGACTATAAATTTTTAGTAAATATAAGATATGGTAATGATGCAAATGCTGATATATTATTTGATAAAAGAATTAAATTAATGGTATTTGTTATTATACTTATGTTATTTATATTTATAGCTAACTTTACATTTATTAATATAATACTTGCTTTAGTAATAGGATATGCAGCATTTAAACTAGATTATGTAAAATTAAAAAACTATTATAAAAGACATTTGTTTGATATTAATAGGACTCTTCCATACTATTTAAAAAGTTTGGAAATCTTGATTCAACATTATACAGTGCCAGTTGCTCTTAGAAGATCAATAGCAACTGCTCCAGAAATTTTTAAACCAGGATTGGAGAGAATGATTGCTAGAATTGAAGCCGGTGATTCATCAGTAGATCCATATATGGATTTTGCTAAAGAATATCCAGTTAGAGATTCAATGCGTATGATGCGTTTATTATATCGTTTAAGTTTAGGATCACAAGAAAATAAACAAGAACAATTGTTAATGTTCTCAAGAACCGTATCATCACTCCAAAATAAATCACGTGAACAAAGATATGCTGAAAGGCTTGGAACGATGGAATCTAAAACAATGCGTATGTTATTTGTAACAGGCGGTTTATCAATTTTAATATTGTTTGCTGCTATGTTTATGATGATGGGTAATGCATAGTAAATGTATAGACACTTTTAATAAAGAAACTTTTGTATTATAATAAATATGGAAAATGTAGAAGGAGGTGGATTACTAATGAAAGAAGCATCAGGAGAAGCAAATATGACAATTGTTACTGTTGTATTAATAGGAATTGTATTAGCAGCAGGAACAGTTTTGGTTAGAGGTTTATTGACTAAAACGCAGCAAAACGTTGATTGTCAAGCACAAGGACTATGTGCTGGGGCAAATGGAACTTGTGAACAATGTAAAACAGATACAACAACAAACTAAGAGAAATAATAAAATTTTACTCAGGAAGGTGAAAATATGAGAACAAGTATAGGTGGGACTGCCGTTATGTATATATTTATTGTATTCTTTATTCTTATGTCCTTTTTACTTACAGGTACAGTAATATATTATAAGGGATATAAAATAAATAGTCAGTTGGCAAATTCACTTGAAAAATTTGAAGGTTATAATTCCTTTTCGGCAGAAGATATGGACAGAATTTTTAAAAATCTTGGATATCGCGTAAAATCAAATACCAAGTGTCTAAATAATGAAGGTGGTTCATGTCTTGCTGAAAATAGTAAACACGAATTCTCTTTAACTTGTTCTCGCAGTAATAAAAATGAAGGAGATAATTATGTTGGAGGTAATTACTATATAACATATAAAATTAAAACATATATTTATATTGATTTACCTTTTAACATATCAATGAAAATTCCAATTACATCAAAAACAAATCCAATATATCAGTTTACTGATTATGAAAATGGGGCGTGTTAGTATATGAGAGAAGCAATAGGTGGATCACAGTTATTATTAATCATTATTACAATTTTTATTGTTGTAATGATGTTACTTGCAGGTTCTATTGGCTATACGAAGGCTTTTAAAGCAAGAAATGGAATACTTAATATTGTTCAATCACATGGTGCATATGGCGAAAATGCAGAAACAGTAATGACTAAGAATGATGGAGAAGCAGAAAAAGAAATCCTATCTCTTCTTAATAATATGGGTTATAATGTTACTATTGGTAGATCTAATGGTTGCAAAAAGTTAGATGAATTTAAAAATAATTCTTCATTAAAAGAAGTAAATTGTTGGAAAAGCTCGGATTATAATTTCAGTATTTATAGTATGATGGATACTGAGAATAATTGGCGTTATGGAATTGAAACCTATATGTACTTTGAATTACCATTGTTTGGTAAAAATGATATTTTTTCTTTCCCATTATATGCAGATAGTTATACTTTCTTTAAAGTAGAATAAGAGGTGATTATATGAACGTAATAATATCAAATAAATATCAATCTATGTTACAAGGACTTGATATTGAAACAATTAAGACAATGAATGGACAATTCTCTATTGATGAAATAGTTGATACATTTAAAACAGTATTCTTTAATAGAATGATTTTAGATATAACAGCTATCAAAGATTATAAAAAAATAGATAATTTGCAAAAATTAGTTATTTCTATAGATGCAGATAAAATTATATTATTATTAGATGATGATCCTGAAAGTTCATCACCAGCATTTCAATCTAAATTAATATCTATGGGTATATATAATTTTACACAAACTGTTGAAGGAATTAATTATTTATATAATCATCCAAATTCGTATAGAGATGTTGCTCATATACAACAATTAGATGCAAATGGATATGGGATTCAAGTGGCTGCCAATCCTACTGTTAAAACAGAAATTCAGAGAGAAACTGTTTATTTGGAAAGACAAGGAGCTAGAGTCATTGGTATCAAAAATATTACTAAACAATCTGGTGCAACAACTCTTTTATATATAATGTTAAATCAATTACAAAAACATTATGATGTAGTTGGAGTAGAATTAGATAAAAAAGACTTTATGTACTTTCCAAATAATAAGAAAATGTTTAGTAAAAATGCTAATGAGCTTGGTAACTTTATAAATCAAAATATGGATAAAGATGCTATATTAGTTGATTTAAATGATGCTAAAAATGTAGAGAGTTTATGTTCTGATATTATTTATTTAATTGAACCATCAATTATTAAATTAAATAAATATATGTTACTTAATCCAAAAGGATTAGCACCATATAAAGGTAAAAAAATAGTAATAAATCAAAGTTTATTAAATCAGAAAGATATATTAGATTTTGAATATGAATCTAGATCTAAGGTGTTCTTTAATATGCCACCATTAGATGAAAGAGAAAAAAATATCTATATTGTAAATGTTTTCTTAATTAAATTAGGATTTGAATTACAGGAAGATAAAGAAGAAGAAAAGAAAAAAAAGAGGTTATTTGGTTAAAAATGTAAAATAATATACATACTTATCTTAGAAAAGTTGACAATTAAGTAAATTTAGTATAAGATATAGTTATGAATTAGGGAGGTTATATTTTATGTTAGATTTATTTAATGTGTTAGAAACTACAATGTGTGATGGAGTAATTGGAACAGAGGTTCCTGGTACATTACAAAATATTATTCATTATGTATATTTGGGTATACAAGTTATTGTTCCAATCCTTTTGATAGTTTTTGGTATGATTGAACTTGCTAAAGCAATTACGGCTCAAAAAGAAGATGAAATAAAAAAAGCACAAAGTTCTTTCTTGAAAAAATTAGTTGTTGCTGTCCTTGTTTTCTTGGTATTTACTGTTGTTCAATTTGTATTTAATTTTGCAACAGGTGATTTAGATGAAAACGATCATGATAATGTTTGGGGATGTATGTGTGAACTTGTTAAAGGTTCAACAAAAAAATGTACAAAGAAATAGGTGATTTTTATGCAACTATTTAGTATTTTGGCAAAATGTACTAGTAAAAATTTTGCGTGTGCAGGGACTATCGGCGAAAAGGGGATACCAGGTGATTTAGTGAGCATTGTTCATTATATTTATTTGGGTATACAGGTTATTGTTCCGATTCTTTTGATTGTTTTTGGTATGATAGAACTTGCAAAGGCAATCACTGCCCAAAAAGAGGATGAAATCAAAAAAGCGCAGGGATCTTTCCTGAAAAAATTAATAGTCGCTGTTCTTGTCTTCTTAGTATTTTCAATTGTTAGATTAGTATTTAATTTTGCAAATTCTGGAAATACAGAGTCAACGTCTATTTGGAATTGTGTTAATGCAGTTATTAATGGTAATTGTTAATGAAAAATGAGGGTGGGAACTTTCATTTTTTTATTTTTTTAGTACCTCAAATTCTTTGACAATGGTAATATTATAGTGTATAATTCTTTATAGATGGAGTGATTCTGGTATGGTTGAAATATTGAATGGTATTTATTGTAATGGAATATTAGGTGATGGTCGTGGTATACCACAAACAATAGGAGATTTAATACATTACTTGTACTTGGGCATCAAAATAGTTGTTCCTATTTTGCTAGTTATTTTCGCTATGCTTGATTTAGGTAGAGCAATTACTGCAAAAAAAGAAGAAGATATAAAAAAATATCAAGGAAGTTGTGTTAAAAGAATTATTACTGGTTTATTAGTTTTTTTAGTAATTGTTGTTGTAGAGTTTGTGCTTGGATTTGTAGAACCTGAAACAGGAACCAGTGGTGAATCTCCTGTTAAATGCGCTATGGAAATAATTAGAGGAAAAAGTGATATTAATAAAAATGTTACATCACATTAAGGAGGATTATTATGAAAAAGTTTAATTTTTTATTGTTTACTTTTATTTTCGTGATATTTTTTTCGTTTTTTTGCAAAGCAAATGCTCAAGCGACTTGCTTGTATGAAGTTATTCCACATGAAGCGTCTGATCAATCACTTGATAATCAATCCAATATTTATGGAAAATATATAATAGAAATTGATAGTGATAACAAAAAAGTGAAATTTACATACTCATGTGATGGATGTGAAAAAGCTACAAGAGATTCGCTTTCAGATTTAAGTGACAGTCATATATTTATTGCTGGCGATACACGCACTTTTGATTTTGCTGAACTTAAAAATGATGGGCAGGAAGATCATTATATTGGTGTCTTTATCAAAACACCTTATGAATCAAGTTCTTCTTTAATAAACTTATCTCCTGTATTAGATTCTATTGAAAATGGTGAAAATTGTTCTTCAGAGCAACTTGTTTATAATTTTAATTCTTTTGATAATCATTTATATGTTTTTAGATTTAAAGAATATTATGAAAAATGTGATGGTGATAACCCTTATGGAAATGCTCTTTGGAGCCAAAATGTCTGTGTGACACCAGGAAATTTAAGTGAACAAAATTCTTGTTCACCTACAATTGGGCAGAATTCATTTACTGATATCAATTATACATTTATACATGATAGTGATTTAAAGAAAATTCGAATTTCTTCTTCTGGAACGGAAATAGATTTAAATTTAAACTATAATTATGATGATAACTCATTGTATGCATTGTTAAATAGCTCTCAATGTAGTAATTGTTTTGAAAAATTTCATACTGCTGCTTCAGGTCGTAAAATATTTGAAGAAGTTGTACCAATTATTTTGGATAAGGAATTAGTTGAACAGATTTTTTCAAATAATAGTTGCCCTGCAAAAATATATGCAATGTTAACATTTGTTGAGTTAGGAAATACTGGTAAACCTCAATTTTCAGATTCGCTTAATAGTTCATTTAGTGATGCACAATCTAATCTTTTAATTCTTGCATTAAGAGGTTGGCAGGGCATTGTTGGTGATGCTTTTTGGAATTATGTCGGTAAGAATACAGAGTATAATTATAGTGATTATAATTATGCAACAATTATTCTTACAACACAGGATTGCGGTGATGGATGCTTTAGTGTAACAACTAGTGATAGTCTTGTAATTGTTCCTCAAGACAAGGACAATTTAGATATAGGTGCAGTAAATGATTGCACATATTTAAAAGCAAATGAATTTTGGAATTGGCTTAGTTCTGTGTTAAAATTACTAAGGATTGGAGCAATTGTTCTTGTTGTTGTCTTAACTGGTGTTGATTCTATAAAAGTCTTTGCATCTTCTGATGACAAAAATGTTAAAACTTTCTATAAGCGTTTACTAAACCGTTTAATATGTGTAGGACTGTTGGTTTTAGTCCCTAGTTTAATACAATTAGTTATTAATATCTTTAGTGTTAACGATATTATAAGCAAAATTTCTGAATCAGAGTCACCATTTTGTGGTTTACGTTTGAAATAGTAGGGAGAGGATATTGTGAATGATGAAAAGAACAAAATTAAAATTATTATTGGGCTAGGTATTTTGATAATTATTGTATTAATTGTTACAATTTTTATCAACAAAAAAAATAATAATACAGTTTTTAAAAAGTCAATTGAAGAAATTGGCAGAAAATTTTATATTCAATATTTATATGAAAAACAGAAGGACGTTATTATTAGTGCTATGGAAAAAAATAATAATATAACTTTTAATTTTAATAGTATATCTATATTTATTGATGATGATGATTTAAAAGAACTAAAAGATTCAAAATTTTCAAAATGTAATTGGCAAAAAACAGTAATTACTTTTAAACCAAAACAACCATTAGAAAGTAGCAATTTTGATATTGATGTAAAACTTGTTTGCTAATGTTTAATATGTATAGCATTAAATGATATATATGCAATTTGTGTCAATTTACTATTATTAAAGTTAATCATTACTATTAAATATTGGGAGGTGATTTGATGACTTGGGTTTTAGATTTAGTAAGACAGCTTCTTTCTGTTTTTGATAGAATTGTCTATGGATTAATTGAAGTCTTTTATACTGCCTTTAATTTGATTGCAAAAACAAGGGTATTTCAATCTGGCGTTATAGAGCAATTTGCAACTAGAGTATATGTTTTTTTAGCATTAATAATGCTTTTTAAAATTTCTTTTTCGATTATTCAATATATTATTAATCCAGATAATTTTACCAATAATGAGAAAGGTATTGGAAAATTAATTCAAAATATTATTATTGTGATGTTATTAGTTGTAATAACACCTACTATATTCGAGCAAGCATATAATTTACAACGAATAGTATTAAAGGAAAATATAGTTGGTCAAATAATCTTAGGGAAAAGTCAATCTAATATGATAAATGATGAAGATGTTCATCGTACAATGTCTTTTAGTGTTTTAAGTGCATTTTTGAAACCGAATGAAAAGGAAATTCCTGCCTTATCAAGCGATGATTTTGGAAATACAGTTTGTACTATGAACGGTCAGGAATATGCAATGCCAACAATCGAAGAAATAAAAAGAAATGGCGCGAGTGGAATAGGATATATAAATGATAATTTAGGATTTGTTAAGTGTATGAATAATTTATCTACACAACAAGCAAATATAATTGATGATAATAAGGAATCACATCCTGGTATTGGAATGGGAGCAACATATGTATGGGCTCAGCAAAAACAGGATTATCAATTACTAATAAATTTAATTACTGCAAAATATGTAGATGATCCAGATATTTATTTATTTCAATATACGTATGTGATAAGTACAATTGCTGGTGGATTTATTGCATGGATATTTTTAATATTTTGTTTTGACGTAGCTGTAAGGTCTGTTAAATTAGGATTTTTACAGATAATTGCACCAATACCAATAATTTCATATGTTGATCCAAAGTCGTCAAAAAGTGGCATGTTCCAAAAATGGATGAGGAGTTGTTTAAGTACATATGCTGATTTATTCATAAGGTTAATTGCAATCTATTTTGCAATTTATATAATCAAAATAGTATCAGATAGTAGTCAATTGTCATATTGGTATGGTGATGGGGAACCAAATGCCATAATTCATGTATTTATTATTGTTGGTGCGTTGATGTTTGCCAAACAGGTTCCAAAGTTGATTGAAGATATTACAGGAATTAAATTATCTGGTAAATTTGAATTAAATCCTTTGAAAAAAATTGGTGAATCTCCTTTTGCTGCTGCGACAATTGGTGGAATTGGAGCTATGGCCGGAGGAGCAGCAGCCAATTTATATAATGGAATAAGAGAAGGTCGAGGCATTCATAGAACGATTGGTAGTACATTAGGAGGAGCAACAAGTGGTTTTTTTAGAGGAATTCATGCTGGAGTAACTGGTCGTGGTAAGGGTAATGTATTAAAGGCTGCAGGTTATGGATTAAAAGGAACAGTTGATGCAAGAAATTTGAGAACTTCTAGACAACTTGCTGGTGATGGTGGACCAGGTGGTGTGCTTAGAAGAGCCGGTGTTGGTATTAATAATCTTGCTGGTATTGAATCTGGTGCATCAAAATTTGATAAACAGGTTGAAGCATATGACAAATTCTTAAAAGAACAAGCTGATCTTGATACATATGTAGAAAAGGAATTGATAAAAGGAAAAGGTGGACAGTCTGTATCTGGAAAGTGGACAGATGTTGATGGAAATACTCATAATTTTAACAATTTAAATGTAAATGTTTTAAAAAATAGGGTTGATGCTTTAAGAGAATCGGGAACGGCTACAGCGGAGGATATAACAAATGCAGATTATTTATATCATGCCGCTTTAAATCAGGCAAAGAAAGACTATATTACAACGCAAATGAGTGCTTCAAAAGGTGATGTAACAATAAAGAGTGTTATTTCAAATATGAACTATATAAAGAAACAAAATTCAAATTTGGATGGTTTTTCTAGTATGCCAGATATTGTGGACGGCGATGGTTGGGATAATGCAAAAGGTACTATTAAAGAAGAAAGAGCTAATGTTGTATCAAGTGATGCATATAGGCAAGCCCAAATTAATCGAAAAAATGACAACAATAAACCTCCACGTGGAGGTGGAGGAAGACCACATTAATAAAAGGGGTGTGATACTTTATGGATAATCAATATTTGATTCCAGCTAATGCAAAAAAATCTATGTTGATTTTTGGATTATTTAATGTTAAAGATTTAATTATATTTGGTAGTGGAATTTTAGTTTCATTAATTTTACTCATTGCTTTACCTATTGAGGAGCTAGTTTTTGCAATGATTGCTCTAGCTCCTGCTTTGGTAACTGGATTTTTAGTTTTCCCTATACCAAATTATCACAATACTTTGACGTTTTTAACTAGTTTTCATACATTTATAACTACAAGGCAAAAATTTATATGGAAGGGTTGGTGTTGTCGTGATGGCGAAAGTGAATCGAAGTAAATATACTGAGGATTTTGTTCCTGTCAAAAACATTGAAAATGGTATGATCATTCTTGATAATAAAGAAAAAGTGACTGGTGTTAAAATAATGCCCAAGAATATTTTTATTCTTGATCAGGATACACAAAATGCAGTTATTTATAATTTAAAAAATGTTTATAATATGATTGATTATGAATTTTGGATTATTGTTGCAGATAGACCTGTTGACATACATGTTTATTTATCTAATTTACAGGCCTTATATAATGATGTTACTAGTCCAACAAGAAGAAAGTTAATTGTTGATGAAATTAATAAGGCTAATATGTTTATGACAAATAATGTTGTTGATACAGAGTATTTCTTATTATTTAAAGAAAAGAAAGATGATTTGATTGCTAAAAGAATTCGTAATTTAATTGCAACATTTGCTCAAGCAGGATTACAAACACAACAAACATCTAACGATGATTTAAGAATGATTCTTGATAATTTCTTAAATGGTGGTCAAAATACGACATTTGGAACGGTGGTGAGTTCATGGACATAAAATCACAAATTGCACCTAAAGGATTACACTTTAGAAGTGCTGATTTTACTATAAGCGATAAGTTAACAACTATTCTTACAGTAGTATCTTATCCTAAATATATAGGACCTGGTTATTTGTCAACACTTACTAGTATTAGTGGTGTTAAGGTTTGTATGAAACATTTACCTTTACCATTTTCTGTAATCAGAAAAATGTTAAATAAGGAAATTGCTGATTTAAAGCAAAGGTATCAAGAAGAAAACGATAAGACTATTCAAGAAAGAATACGTCAAGACTATGAATCTTTGGAAGTTTTTATAAGTCAACTTGCAGCTAGTCAGGCTAAAATATGGGATTTTCAAATGCATATTATGATTACAGCTGATTCTCAAGATGAAATGATTGCTAAAAAATTACAGATTCGTAGTTATTTGGAATCTATGGAAATGAATGCTTTTCCACTTAGATTTGAACAAGAAGCAGTATTTAAATCAATGATACCAATATTCCCTAAGCAAGGTATAGAAGATAGAATTGGTACCCCAATTCCAGCTCCTACTCTTGCTGCCATGTATCCATTTATTTTTGATAGTATTAAGGATCCCGGATTATCAATGCTACTTGGAACAGACTTTTCAGGTGGTGTTATTCTATTCAATCAATTTTTATATCAAATTAAGAAAGAACATAATAGAAATAATGCCAATATGATTATTCTTGGTACATCTGGTAGTGGTAAATCTACGGCTGCTAAGTTAATGATAAGATCCCATTTAAGAAATAATTATCAAGTTGTTGTAATTGATCCTGAAGGTGAACTTGAGGGAATGTGTAAATTATATGATGGTGATTTCATTGATCTTGGTAAGGGTGGAGAATTTGGTATGATAAATCCACTTGAAGTTGTTGTTGATGCTGATGAAGAAGAAATGAAAGAGGGACTTGGTTATACTGTTCTTACTAGAACAATTCAATCAATAAAAGCCTTCTTAAAGTATTATAATCCTGAAATAGAGGAGGACGTTATTACGATGTTTAGTGAAATGGTTCAAGAAACATATCGTCGATTTGGTATGGGATTTGATACAGATTTTTCTAAGTTTACATCCAATGATTATCCTACATTTAAGGATGTTTATGCAACTATAAAAGGTAAATTATTATCTATGCCAGATCAAAGTCATGAAAAAGATGTTTTAGAGCGCCTTGAACTTAAAATTAGACCACTTACTAAAGAGTTAAAATATTATTTTGATGGACATACTACAATTCATCCTAATAGTGATTTTATTGTATTTAATATAAAAGAATTAATGAATTCTGAAGAAAGTATTCGTAATGCTTTATTCTTTAATATCTTAAAATATGCATGGAGTTTAACTCTTGATAGAAGTCATAATACAGTACTTACTGTAGATGAAGCACATGTTTTACTTGGCGGTAGAAATGCTCTTGGTGCAGACTTTTTAGCTCAAATACAAAGACGTGCTCGTAAATATAATACTGGTACAATTATTATTACACAACAACCTAGTGATTTCTGTGATTCTACGGTTATTACACAAGGTAAGGCTATATTTGATAATGCATCATATTATCTTGTTATGGGTTTAAAGAAGCAGGCTGTTGAAGATTTAGCAAGATTAATTGATTTAAATGATAATGAAAAAGATAGTATAAAAAAATATAGTCAAGGTGAAGCATTATTCGTATGTGGTAGTAGACGTATGCGTATTAATGTAGTAGCGACTGAACAAGAATTAGATTCATTTGGTAATGGTGGTGGATTATAAAATAAGTATTTAGTTGGAGGTGATTAAATGGACAACAATAATGAAAAAAACACTACTGGTAAGGGTATAGCACAAGGTGCTAGTGATGCAGTAAACAAAATAATAAAAATTAAAAAATATGCTGCAATAATTAGTGCCGTTGCACCAGCTTTAGGGGTTGTCTGTTTAATTATTTTAGCTGCTGTACTTGTATTTTTACCAATTATTTCTACATACTCTTTTACAGGAGGAATATTCAATTCTTCTACATCAAATAAAGAGGATTTATTAATGAGAATGAACTTAGAAGGATTTACTAAGGAAGATATAAAGATTTTTCAGGATTTCTCTGATGGAAAGAAACAGTATGAAAAAATAGATTTTAAAAGAAATAGTAATGAACAAATTGATTTGTCATTGCTTATTTCTACAATTCAAAATCAGGGATTAGTAAATTTCGAGGATGATAGACTAGATTTAAAAATTAATGAAGAAATAGATAAAAATGAACAGGAAATTAAAAATTTTGAAACATTAGATGATTTTAATAATTATATAAATAAATATGGCTCTTCATCAGTAAAACAGGAAGAAAAAGACTATAATGGAGAAAGTATAGTTTCTAATAATCAAAATAAGGATTTTTACTATAATTTGAGAGATAAAGGTGGTCAGGTTTATTATATTTATCCTGGTACAAGAAAATTATTGGGGTATATGGTAGCTAATTCTGTTAATTATGGAGCTGTTGAATATAAACAATGGGAATGTGGTGTTGATAAAGATGGTGACCCTATAATTTGTGATAATTCTAACCAAATATGGAGTGATTGGGATATTTTGAGAGATATAACATCTGATGATGGGAATGGTTGCTCTGGTAATGGCAGTGCTTTAGATGCAATATGTAATATTAAAAGGGCTGCGTCTTATGCAAAAAAATACATGACTAGTGGTGACCCTAATTCATGGGAATATAAAAATATTAAATATGATTTAAGACAATTAGAGGTGGAAACAATTGGTGGTCAATCTTCCGATTCTGATATACAAAAAATAATTGAGGATTTAGCGGGAGGTGCTAAAATTCCAACTGGAAATTTTGAAGTTGGAAAGGAATATGTTAGTGTAAATGTAAGAAAATACGTTAATTATCAATTATATGAGAATTATACTGAAGATGTTTTTATAAAGCATTTATATTTAGATTGTGATAATTGTAGTATGAAAGATGAATCTGATGATATTAAGAAGAAAGAAGCATCAACTTTGTACAGTAATATATATTCAGTTAAAGAACTGTTTGACTATTTTAATGATGAAACTGTTTTTAGTGATACGTCAGGAAGTGGGACTGGTGGTATAGGTGGTACTGGAACTATTAAAGGTGTTACATATGAGTGTGGTACTAATTATGTTTCTGTTTCAACTGATTATTGTAGTACTCCTGGTTGTCGTGCACATAATGCAAATGATATTTCAGTTGCTAGTTCTCTTACATCTCCTAATATATATCCTATAATGGAGGGAGAAGTAGTAGTAGTAAATAATTCATGTTACAATATATGTCCTTCTTCCGATGCTAGTCGTTATATTGCTGGTGCCTCTCTTAGCTCATTATCTAGTGCTTGTAGTTGTGGTGGTGGTTTTGGAAATTATATTCGTATAAAAAGTACATATAATGGGAAAACAGTATATGCCACCTATGCTCATTTAAGTTCAGTTAATGTATCTGTTGGTGAAACGGTTACTTATAATACTATACTTGGAGTTATGGGAACTACTGGTGTTTCTACTGGTAGACATTTACATCTTGAGTTAAGTTATAATTCAGATTATTCTAATAAATTTCCTGCGACTGTTTTATTTACAACTGATACAGTAAGAGGTACTACTTGTAGTAGAAATATATCAAGTGAGGAACAAGTATGAAAAAAGTAAGATATATAATAATTCTGTTATTACTATTTATTGTTAGTGGATGTGATATTAAATACAAAGTTTCTTTTAATAAAAAGAATATAAATGAGAATATTACAATAAGTGGATTAAATAATAACTTACAGAGTGATTTAATTGATCCAATATATTATTTCTTTCAAGGCTATCCATATAATATATTATCTAATCCTGATTCTTCAAGTGTAACTCAGGATTGGTTATCATTAGGTGATTTTAAAGATAATTCAATTTTATTCAAGGAATTTATAGATAATAATTCTATAAAAATTAAGGGTAAAAAAGTTCAATTTGATTTATATATTAATGATAATGTTCAGTCTTATTTAGATTTATATGGTAAACCTGATAACATAGATTTTTCTATAGTAGTTCCGTATTATGTTAGTAGTCATAATGCTACCAACGTAAATGGTGATACATATACTTGGAAATTTACTGATATAGAAAATGCTCATATTAAAATTAATTTTGATATGGGAAAAAGTAAAAATTTTATGAAAAATATATTTTCTATATGTACAATTGTTATTGTTTTGGTTATAATAGGTTCAACAATTGTTTACTTTGTTAATAAGAACAAAAAAAATAATGAAATATAATGGAGCGATGTGAAATGAAATTAAAACTTAGAATAAATACTGATGATTTAAAAAAAATAATTATTTTTGCAATCGTACTTTTATATTTGGTTGCAATTGCAGTCCTTAATGTTGGATCATTTATTCATGAAAATAAACTTCATGGTTTAAATCCAATACCAGCTTTTACTACTAGTTATTTCTTTCCTACAATGGTCTTTTATTTAGCTGCACTTATTGGAATGGTATCTACGGTATCTTCTTCAATATTTGAACGTGAAAAGGGTGGACCTGGAATTGTTATTGGCAAAAAACAGGAAACTGGATATTCTGATTGGCTTAAAGAAAAAGATATGAAATCAGAATTAAAAATGGTATTACCTGGTGCTGAAAAGTCAGAATATGGTGGAATTCCTCTTATTAATAATGGTAAAGAAATATGGGTAGATGATGGTGAATATCATAATTTAATTATTGGTTCAACAGGTTCCGGTAAAACAGAAATGCTTGTTCAACCAATGGTTAAATTACTTGCAAAGAGTCATCAGTCTATGATTATTACTGACCCTAAGGGTGAAATTTATGAGCGTAACGCAAATGAACTTCGTGAAAAAGGCTATAATATTGTTTTATTAAATTTTCGTGATCCACAGAAAGGTAATTGTTGGAATCCACTTGCGCTTCCATATTCTTTGTATAAAGAAGGTAATTCAGATAAGGCTAATGAGTTGCTTGATGACCTAGCAATGAATATTCTATATGATGAAAAATCGCAAAATGCTGATCCATTCTGGGAAAAAACATCTGCTGACTATTTTGCAGGTCTTGCTCTTGCTTTATTTGATGATGCTAAAGAAGAAGAAATTAATTTAAATACTATTAATTTAATGACTACAGTTGGTGAAGAAAAGTTTAGAAATACAACATATATTAAAGAGTATTTTAGTTATAAAGATCAAGCATCTCCAGCTTATGTTAATGTGTCTAGTACTTTAATGGCACCATCTGATACGAAGAGCAGTATTTTATCTGTTTTTAAACAAAAAATAAAGTTATTTTCATCAAGAGAAAACTTATCAGAAATGCTTTCACATAGTGATTTTGATATGAAAGATATTGGCCGATCAAAAACAGCTGTATTTATAGTTGTTCAAGATGAAAAGAAGACATATCATTCATTAGTTACTATTTTTATTAAACAAGTTTATGAAACTTTAATAGATGTCGCACAAGAATCAGGTGGAAAACTTCCATTTAGAACTAATTTTATATTAGATGAGTTTGCTAACATGCCTCCACTTAAAGATGTAACTACAATGGTTACAGCTGCAAGAAGTAGAGCAATTCGCTTTAGTTTTATAATTCAAAACTTTGCTCAATTGTATCAGGTATATGGTAAAGAAAATGGTGAAACTATTAAGGGTAATTGTGGTAATATAGTTTATCTTATTAGTAGTGAACTTGCTGCTCTTGAAGAATTAAGTAAGATGTGTGGCGAAAAGAAATCTAAAGAGAAAGAAAAAACTTCTTCTACTCCTCTTGCAACAGTAAGTGATTTACAAAGACTTCCAAAATGGACGATTGTTGTATTAAGACTTAGAAAAATGCCTTTTAAGACAAAATTAACTCCTAATTTTATTTTGGAACAAAATGGTGCTTGGGGTAAAAAATATGATAAGTCTGAGTATCCTGTTAGAGAAAAAATGCCACTTCACTTATTTGATATTAAATCTTTTGTTGAAGCTAAATCAAAAGAAAAATTTGATTCAATGTTTGGAGGTATGCCAGGTGGTATAATGCCAGGAAATAATCCTGGAATGATACCTAGTGGATTACCACCAATGTTTGGTGGAATGCCTGGATTATTTGATAAAAAAGATAGTTCAATACCAAGTGGTGGTATGAATATAGATGATTTAGTTAAAAGAATAGATGCTAAGATAGCTGAACTTGAGGAAGAAGAAAAAAGAGAAGCAGAAGCTGAAGAGCAATCTTCGCAGAGTGAAAATACTTCTTTATTGGATTTTGATGATGAGGTTGATAAAGATAAATCCAATGTTGTGAAAGATAACATAGAAGTTAAACAGAATATAGAGAATGAAGAAAAGGATAAAAATAAAGATTCTAATGAAGAAATTTCTGATGATCAATTCTTTGATGATTTCTTTGGTGATGAATAAATCAACATTATGTGTTGATTTTTCTTAATAAGAGGGCTATTTGACTTTAGCAAAATAATTTTAGTGCATATATTAAACTGGGTGGTATTATATGATGTCAACTATTACTGTCCCTAGTTTAATTCCATTAATAGGTAACATCAACATAATAGATATAAGAAATAGTATGAGCTATAATAATAATCATATTACAGGTGCAAAAAATATTGAGTATACTTTATTGGTTAATAATCCTTCTAAATATTTGAATAAGAATGAAAAATATTATTTTTATTGTACCCGTGGTATGACAAGTCATAAACTATGTTCTTATTTATCAAGATTAGGATATAATGTTGTTAATATTGCTGGTGGATATGAAAGTTATGTGCTAGAAAGGTAATATAAAATGAGCTGAATTAGACTCGGCTCTTTTTATTTATATTTTAAGTTTGTTGTTTAAAATAATATAGAAATAAATTAATCTATAAAATACAATTATTGTCTTAATTCAATTAAGTAGTATGGATAATAACAAAATTAAAATATCTTTTTTGCTTCTTAGTATAACTGTATAGTATTAATACTATACAATTACTTATGTATTTGTGTAATAGAATATTTTAATTTGTTTTAAGTTTAAAAATTACAGTAAAAAAGAGTAAAACTAATAAATAAAATATAAATAGGTAATATTTAGCA
>URIY01000028.1 GCA_900547995.1 uncultured Mycoplasmatota bacterium | reverse complement strand
AAAATAGACGCATATCTGCCTATTTATTGCGAAAAAATTTTACTCTTTTTATCTGTTTTAATTTTATATTAATTGACACACATACAAATGTATGCTATATTGTGAATATGAGTAGATAATATAGTAAATCTAATTATAAAATGGTAAAATATAAATAGTGAGGTTTAAGTTATGAATTTTATAGAAGAATTAAATAATAAATCAATTTTAATATGTTCAAATAGTGATAAAAGAAAAGTATTAAATGAATTATATAATGAAAAGAAATTACTTGATTTTAAAATAATGAATTTAAATGAATTTATTAAAAAAGTTACTTTTGATTATGATACAAAGACTATTTATTATATTATGAATGAATATCATTTAAGTTTTGAAAATGCTAAAAGTTTTATTAATGAATTATATTATATTGAAAACAAACAATATAATGATGAGAAATTAATCTTTTTATCAAATATGAAAAACAAGCTTATGGAGAATCATTTGTTAATTATAGATAATATATTTACTAATGAACTAAATAATTATGATATATATGTATATCTTGATAATTATGATAAAAAATTTTTAGAAAAACTAGTTTCCAATAATTTGCACTACCTTAGTAAAGAATATAACGTATTTAATAATAAAGAAATTATTGAGTTTGAAAATATGAATGATGAAATAGAGTTTGTGGCTTATTCTATAAATGAATTATTAAGTAAGGGTATAAGCATTAATAACATTAAAATATCAGTTATTTCTAGTGAATATAAATTTAATATAAACCAAATTTTTAATAATTATAACTTAGATTTAGATATTTATAAAACTAGTATTTATAGTACAGTAATTGGTTCTTACTTTATAAATAACATAAGTGATAATATTTTAGATACAATAAATGATATTAAAAATAAATTTAATTTTAATAATGAATTAAATAGTGAGATATTAAATAAAATAATAGATATATGCAATAAATATA
Organism: uncultured Mycoplasmatota bacterium; assembly: GCA_900547995.1. GTDB lineage: Bacteria > Bacillota_I > Bacilli_A > RF39 > UBA660 > UMGS1045. The sequence goes on along the minus strand of URIY01000028.1, from coordinate 22,062 downwards.
CTTGGGTTAAAAATTTTGTTGACATAAAAGAATGTCTAATTTATGAATTTAAAAATACTTATATAGATAATAAAACTTACAAAAATAAAATAGAAATAGTAGATATTAAAGAATTAGAAAATGATGATGAAAATTATATCTTTTTAATGGGCTTTAACCAAGAAAATATACCAACTATTTATAAAGACGATAAGTATTTAACTGATAAATTATTAATAGATCTTGGATTAGAAGATTCCAATATGAAAAATAAGAGAGAAAAAGAACAAATTTTAAAGATAATTAAAAGTATTAAAAATTTAACTATAACATATAAAAAGAAGAGTAGCTTTAATGACTATTTTATTTCCAATTTAAATGATGATTTGGGTTATGAAGTAGTAAAAAAAGAATTAAATTTTAATACTATTAGATCTATGAAACAATTAAATATTTCAGTATGTAAATATTTAGATACTTTTACAAAATATGGAATTAAAAATAAATACTTAGAAAAATTATACTTTAATACCAATATAAGTTATCGTACCTTTAATAATAAATATAAAACTATAAATATAGATGATCTAATGGAATATTTAAATTATAAATTATTATTATCATATACAGGAATTGATAAATACTATCATTGTGCTTTTAGTTATTATATTAGTAATATTTTAAAATTAGATACATATGAAGAAAAATTTTCAGCAACATTGGGGTCATTAATACATGATATTTTATCTAAAGGTTTTAATCAAAATTTTAGTTTTGAAAATGAATTTAATAATTATATAAATAATATTGGATATGAACTAAGTGCTAAAGAGAGGTTCTTTCTTAATAATGTCAAAGAAGAGATAATATATATAATTAATACTATTAAACGACAAAAATTACTTACAGGATTTGATAAAGAATTATATGAAAAGAAAATATATATTGAATTAGATAATAAGATAAAGGTAACATTTATGGGAATTATAGATAAGATGATGATTTTGTCAAGAGATGGTAAAGATTATGTTTCTATAATAGATTATAAGACAGGAAATCCTAATACTAATTTAGATCATATTAAAGATGGATTAACGCTTCAATTACCTATTTATGCTTATCTAATTAAAAATAGTAATTTATTTGATGATCCAATTATTAGTGGTATATACTATCAAAAAATATTAAATGGAAAACAAAAGGCCAATACAATAGAAGACTATGAAAAAGAAAAATATGATAATTTAAAATTAATTGGTTTAAGTACAAATGATGAAGAAATATTATCTATTTTTGATTCAACTTACGAAAATAGTGAACTTATAAAAAGTATGAAATTAACATCTAAAGGTTTTTCAAGTTATGCCAAAGTTTTTAGTGAAACAGAAATGAGCGATATATTAGAAATTGCTAAAACAAAAATAGATGAGGCGGTTAATAATATATTAAATGGAAACTTTAAAATTGATCCTAAAGAATTAAAATTTGAAAATATAGGATGTAAGTTTTGTAAATATAAAGATTTATGTTATATGACGGAAAGCGATAAAGAAATAATTAAAGAAGGTGAGTAAATGCCAAATTGGACAGAAGACCAAACAAAAGCCATTCAAAATGAAGGAAAAAATATTATTGTATCAGCAGGAGCTGGATCAGGTAAAACAGCCGTTCTAACTGAAAGAGTATTACGTAAATTAAGGGAAGGCGTAAATATAAATGAATTATTAATACTAACTTTTACTAAAGCTGCCGCCCAAGAAATGAAAGATAGAATAAGAAAAGAAATAAGAAAAGATTCTTCTTTAAAAAGACAATTAGAGTTAATTGATGCATCATATATTACAACATTTGATAGTTTTGCTTTATCTATATTAAAAAAGTATCATTATTTAAAAAATATTTCTCCTAATATTTCTGTAGCAGATTCTTCTTTAATAAAATTAGAAAAAGAAAAAATAATAGATAATGTATTTGATAATTTATATAAAGAAGAAAATAAACAATTTTTAAAATTAATAAAAGATTTTTGTGTTAAAGATGATACAGAAATCAAAAATTATATATTATCTATAGATGACAAACTAGGTCTTCAAATTAATCAAAATAGTTACATTGAAACATATAAAGAAAAATATATGTCTAAAGATAAAATCGATTTGGATATTAAAAAATATGTATTATTAATAGAAGAAAAAATAGAGGAATTAAAGGATGCTACTAATAAACTTAGTCTGTTATGTGATGGTACTTATATTGAAAAAATATATGATGTATTAAATCCTCTACTAAATAGTAAAACATATGATGAATTTGTTCAAAATATGGATATAAAATTACCTTCACTTCCAAGAGGCAGTGAAGAAGAAATAAAAAAGGCTAAAGAAAAAATAAATGATATTATCAAAGAAATTAAAAGTATGTGTCATTTTAGTAATGAAGAAGAAATCTATAATAAAATATTATTAACTTGCGATTATATTACCATTGTATTTAATATAGTTAAAGAAATAGATAATGCATTAAATACATTTAAACAAAAAAATAACTTTTTTGAATTTAATGATATTATAAAAATGTCAATAAATATTATTGAGTGTAATCCAAGTGTCAAATTAGAAATTAAAAATTCCTTAAAAGAAATTATGATAGATGAATATCAAGACACCAATGATTTGCAAGAGTATTTTATTTCATTAATAAGCAATAATAATGTATATATGGTTGGTGATATAAAGCAGTCAATATATCGTTTTAGAAATGCTAATCCAAATATTTTCAAATCTAAATATGATAAATATTCTCTTCTAGATGGTGGCGAAAAAATTGATTTAAATAAAAACTTTAGATCAAGAGATGAGGTTTTAAAAAACATTAATTTAATATTTGATAAAATTATGACAGATAGTATTGGTGGTGCTGATTATACAAATGGTCATCAAATGGTATTTGGTAATAATACTTATGAAATAAATAAACCAAATCAAAATTATCATATGGATATATATACTTATGATTTAGATAAAAAAAGTAGTCCTTTTACTGAAGAGGAAATAGAGTTTTTCTTTGTAGCACATGATATAAAAGAAAAAATAGATCATCATTTTCAAGTATTTGATAAGGATTTAAAAACATATAGAGATATAACTTATAACGATTTTGTTATTTTAATGGATAAATCAACTTCTTTTGTCATTGCTAAAAAAATATTAGAATATAATAAAATACCTTTAATTATATGTAGAGATGATATAATTACCGAAAATTATGATTTACTTGTTATAAGAAATATTATTAGACTTGCTATTAAACAAAAAAATAATGAATATGATACAGAATATAAATATTTATTTGTAAGTCTTGCTAGAAGTTTTATTTTTGAATATTCTGATGAACAAATATTTAAACTAATTAAAGAAGATAAATATAGAGATGATTTAATAATTAATAAAATTAAAAATATTATTGTTAATATAGATAATCAAAGTATCAGTGATTTTTTAAATGTAATTATTAATGAATTTAATTTAGAAGAAAATTATATTAAAATAGGAGATATTAATAATTGTTTAATTAGACTTGAATATTTATTTAATACAGCGGAATCTTTAGAAAATATAGGATATACAATCTATGATTTTAATAAATATTTAAGTGATATAACAGAAAAAAAATATGATATTAAAGTTGCATCATCAGAATCAGGTAGTGGTGTTAAAATAATGACAATTCATAAATCAAAGGGATTAGAATTTCCTATTTGTTATTTTGTGGGTATGAATAAAAGTTTTAATATGCATGATATAAAAGAAAAATTTATTTTAACAAATAATTATGGACTAATTGCTCCATACTATGAAAATGGTATAGGACAAACTATATATATGGATTTATTAAAAAATGATTATTTAGTAGATGAAATATCCGAAAAAATAAGATTATTATATGTCGCTTTAACAAGAGCCAAAGAAAAAATAATTATTGTAATTCCAAATACTGATAAACAAATAAATAGCATAAAAAAATGTAAGTCATTTGCTAATTTTCTTACTTTCATAGATGATAAAATAGATAATTTTAAAACTAAAATAGATATAGATAGTTTAAATATATCTAAACTTTATAATAATGTTAAAATAGATAATTATCAAAGTAAATTATCAAATAGTGGTGTTATACTTGAAAAACAAATTTTAAATACCTTTGAAAATAGTACACAAAATGAAAAGTTTTCGAAAAATATTCATAGTTTAATTAGTTATAAAGATAAACAGAATATGGAATATGGTATTAAATTTCATGAAATATTAGAAATGATTGATTTTAAAAATCCATCTTTAGATGTTATTAAAGATGTTTTTATGAAAAATAAAGTAATAAAATTCTTAAATAATGATATACTTAAAAATTTGGATGATGCTATTATATATAAAGAATCAGAATTTATGTATGAAAAAGATAACATTTTGTACCATGGTATTATTGATCTTATGCTTGAAAGAAATGATACAATAGATATTATTGATTATAAATTAATGCATACTACAGATGATGCTTATTTAAAACAATTAAATGGATATAAAGAATATATAAAAAATATTAAGTGTAAAAAAGTTAATATATATTTGTATTCTATTATTGCTGAAAAATTGATAAAATTAGATTAATTATCTATTAAGAATAATACTTTTGTGGTATGATAAAAAAGGTGGGTATATATGGATAATAAAAATAGAGATTTGGCCATTAAATATATTAAAGATAAAATAAATGGTAATACTTTTTTATCATACATTGAAATTGCAAATATTACAGGGTTTCATCCTAAATATATTTTAAGATTAAAAAAGGAAATTATCGATGGAACTATAAAACTTGAACATGGTAATAAAAATAGAAAACCTGCTAATACACTTACCGAAGAAGAAAGAAATAAGATTATAAATTTATACAAAAAGAGCCATGTTAGTGTAAGAAGATTTTGTAAATTTTATGGTAGTAGAAGTTATTCATGTATATATAATACTCTAAAAGAAGCAGGTGTTTTAAGAAATGGAAATTAATAAAATAAAAGATGATATAGTTAATTTATTTAGTGATATTAATAAAAATTTGATAAATGAAGACGAAGTATTAAAATTATATACCAATAAATTTTATGCTGAACTAGCAAACATTTTAAATAACTTAGGTATTAAATATAGTAAGTATACCCTTATGGATTTAATAAATACATATATATTTTATCAAGGAAAAGCTAGATTAAATATTTATAAAAGTGAAATACAAAATATAAATGAAAATATGAAAAATTTTTTTGATAGAGGTGTGAGTAAAGGCTTTAATGAGTTAGAGTGTAATGCTAAAACAGAAAAATATTTAAACGATATAAATAAATTAAATAGTAAAGTTGTTTATGATGATATATTTGTTACAATAAAGAAAGTATTATTAACAGAATTTAATTTTGAAAATCAACAATTTATTTATCAATTAGATAATATAATTAATACAAATAAATCACTATTAGAAACAGAAATAGTAAAGATAAGATCAAATAATATATCTATATGTAAAAGTATTGGAGATTTAATTATAAAACTCGGTAAGACAAACACAAAGACTAATCTAAATATCGATAACCAAGTAAATTTGATTGAGAAATTACTATTAGATATTAATAGTAAAAATCAAACTATAAATAAAAGTAAATTAAATGGATTATTTAGTACGGAAGCATCAGAGTTATCACAAATGCTTGGTAGACTAACTAGAAATATAAGTGATAGACAAGTTTTTATTAAAGAAATAATAGAAATATTTTCTAGAGAATTAGAGAGTACATATATAAGTTTTTATGATAAATTAAATAAAACCTTAATACCAAATTTATCAGGAGAAACACTTGTTAATATTCAAACTAATAAAATGTTTAATGTATCAAGGAATCCAAAAATGATGAATATGGTGAATAAATTTTCAAATGATAATGATTTAGTCGATATGGATGTTGTATTTGCAAACATAGAAGAATTATTAATGACTAAATATGGTTTAAGTAGAAGTCATCCTAGTTATATGAAAATATCGAAAGCATTAAATCTTGAAAAGGCTAAATTAGAAAATTCTGTTGGTAGTTTAGAAAGTCATATTTTACTTGGAATAATTATTGAGTTGCAAGCTCAAATAGATAAAATTTTAAATCATAGAAGTGTAGGCACTAATATGTAACCAGCTAAGCTGGTTTTAATTTGGAAAGGAATATATTATGAAAATGTTATTTATATCTGATATTCATGGAATACCGGATAATCTAGAATATATAGAAAGAATTATAATTGATAAAAAAATAGATAAATTAGTTGTGCTTGGTGATTTATATTATAATGATTTACCATATACAGAAGAAAATGAAAATAAAGCCCAAAAAGTAAAAGAATTTTTAAATAAACATAAAAATATATTAATATGTATGAGGGGTAATTGTGATTCAATAGTTGATGTGATGTCATCAGAATTTTTAATAATTGATGGATTATCTTTAATATATATAGATGATTTAAACATATATCTAAATCATGGCCATATTTATAATAAAAATAAAAACAAAGGTTTTAATAAAGGAATATTAGTATATGGTCATGAGCATATTCCTTATATTGAAAAGAAAGATAATATGATTTATATTAATGTTGGATCTATATCATTACCTAGAGATGGAAATGATCCAACATATATGATATATGAGAATAAAGAATTTACTATATATGATATTTATGGGAATATAGTTAGCAATTTTAAAATATAAAATTATGATGCTTATGCAACTAATAAGCAATATGTTAAGAAATATTGACAAAGTGACAACTTTATGATAGAGTATGTGGCATAAAAAGAGGGGGAAAATAAAATGGAACAATTAAATGAAAAGAAAGCTAACAAAAAACTTGTTAAAGATTTAAAATTATATGGTGGTGCAGTTTTACTTACTGGTGGAATTGTTGCTGGTACAGTTTTAATTAATGAAAAGAATACTGATCATTCTGAAACAGTTTGCCTTATGACAGAAATGTTTGGTGTTGAACATCAAATAAATAAAATTAAAGAGGAAAAGCCATGGATTATACCTGTTTATAATGATGAACAAACATTTCATCGTGAACATAAATACATGACAGGAACTGAATCAATTACTTATACAAATTATATTGAGCAAGAAGTACCTGTATATGATTATGACGAAAATGGCAATATGGTAATAATAAAAGTAGAAAATCAATTAATTCCGATAACTGCTGAAAAAGAGGCACCTATATATGAAACTCGTGATATAGAAACTAATGTTTGTGCTGATGATAGTGAAATCAAACTTTATGACCAAGATAGAGGAACAGTTGAAACACTAAAATTAAAATAAAGTAATCGAAAGGTTACTTTTTTTGTTTTAAAAAATCAAGTATATTTAGTTAGAGGAAGGTGAATATGAACGTATTAATATAGTAATATCTGTTGGTAATTATAATAATATTCCTACATCTCTTACATCAAATGTGTCTATTGTAAGTATGGTAGTAGGTTTAATGTTAACAATGCAGATAAGAAAAATTGGACTAGTGGTGATAACCTATACTATTGTCATTGATAATAAAATAGATACAGCATATGAAAATCCAAAAATTACAGATGTCATTGATGATTCACTTGTATAGTTTATTAATGACAGTGTTACAATAAATGGAGTTACAGCAACATCATCATAATATAATTATGAGCTGCATCACACACATTAACAGTTAATTTAGATAGTGTTAATCCATCTACTACAACTACGCTCACGTTTCACGTTACACAAAAAAGTTAATAAGTTCTTTATATTAAAAACTAATTGTTCGTTTCAATGTAATGGTACTCGTGAAATATTAAGTAATTATGTAGTTGTATATAGTCCAGTAAATAAATATTATGGAGATAATTCAACATGTTTATTACCGTACTTTAGAATATAAGAATCACAAAAAGTGATTTTTTAAAATTTTTAAAAAAGTAAATTTTTTAAATAAGCACTTTAAAAATATGTTAAAATATTTATGGAGGATAATAAATGAAAGTATTAAGTGTTAAGGAACCGTTTGCAACTTTAATAGCAAATGGAATAAAAAAGATTGAAACAAGAAGTTGGAAAACAAATTATCGTGGAGAGTTGTTTATACATGCTAGTGGTAAAACGCTTGCAAAAGAGTTTCTTACAAATGATTTCGTAATAAATTTAATAAAAGATATGGATATGAATTATGGAAATATTATTTGCAAATGTAATTTAGTTGATTGTGTTTATATGGATGATAAATTTATAAAAAATATAAAGAAAAATCAAATTGAATATAATTGTGGCGAATATAAAGTTGGAAGATATGCATGGATTATTGATGATATAAAACCTATATATCCTATTCCTACTAAAGGTAAATTAAATATTTGGAACTATGATGGAGAATATGAGGTAATAGATATGGTAAAAATTCAATAGGCGTTAGTTACTTATTGAAATAAAAAAAGTTTGGTTTGACAAATGCAACTTTTTGTGGTAAGATATGCCCAAAAAAAGGGAAGTATTGGCATTATAGAGTGATATTAGGGGGATTTTATATGACTAAAGAAGAACTATTAAAAGCAAAACAGGATTTATTAAAGCTTGAGACATTAAAATTAAGTGGCTATCCAACAATAGATAAACCATGGACTGTTAATTATAATCAAAAAGAGTTAGGAAAAGAAATACCAAAAAGAACTGTTTTTCAAGAGGTTTATAATAACAATTGTTCTTTCCCAAAAGATTTAGCATTAGAGTTTTTTGGAAACAAGATAAATTATTCAACATTTTTTAAAAATATTGAGGCAACTGCAAAAGCATTTCAAGAGTATGGAATAAAAAAAGGAGATTTTGCTACCATTTGTGCAGCAGGTATTCCAGAGACTGTTTACTCATTTTATGCCTTATCAAAACTAGGTGCAGTTGCTAATATGATTGCTCCACATTTTGAAAAAAAGGATCTAATTGCAAGAATTAGTGATTGCGAAAGTGATATATTAATAATAATGGATGAATTTTATCCAGAACTAAAAGATGCAATAAAAAATTCAAGAATAAAAAATATAATTATTCTACCAACTTTAAATTCATCAATATTAAGATTTGTTTCTAAAACATATAAACTAGATAGTCATAGTAATGAATTGTATTGGAATCAATTTATCAAAGATGGAAAGAATAGAGAAGAAAGTCAAATTATTCCGTATGAAAAAGATTTACCACTAACTATGGTATATTCAAGTGGAACAACCGGTGCCTCTAAGGGTATATTATTGTCAAATGATAGTTTTCAGAATTCAATTCAATCATATCCATCATCTGGTGTCGATATTTCAAGAGGACAAAAATTTTATCAAATTATACCACCTTGGTATTCAACTGGATTAAGTACATCAATACATTTACCATTATCTTATGGTACATCTGTATTTATGGATCCAAGATTTGAAAGAGATATTTTTGTAAAAAATATTGTTAAAGCAAAACCAAATTATTGCGTTGCCCCCACAAGTATGTATGAAGGATTTTTAGATGAAAGATTAGTTAAAAATAAAGATTTATCATTTTTTAATTATCCTTTTGAAGGTGGAGAACCATTAAGTGATGAAGTTGCCACTAAAATAGAGACAGTATTTAAAAAACACGGAAGTGCTGCTCCATTAAGAGTTGCTTACGGTCAATGTGAGTGTGGAGCAGCAATAACAACGCAAACTCAAATGGCTGAAAGTACAAGAGGCTCTGTTGGTATACCATTGCCTGGAATTACAATTGGTATTTTTGATGATGAGTTTAATGAATTATCGTATTATGAAAGAGGTCAAATTTTAGCAAATACTCCATGTAGTATGTTAGGATATTATAAAAATGAAAAAGCAACGAAGGAATATTTTCATATTGATAAAAATGGTACAAAATGGAATTGTACTGGAGATATCGGATATATTGATGAAAAAGGTAATTTATTTGTGCAAGGTAGAGCATCCGATTATTCAATAATAAATGGAAAAAAAATTTATAATTTTGATGTAGAAAATATCATAATGGAAATAGATGGAATTAAAATATGTGATGTATTGGAATTTGATGATAATGGTAAAAAAGAATTAGCCGTACATATAATCTTTAATGAAGAACTTCAAAAAAACATAAAAGTAAACAAAGAATATTTAGAAGAACAATTACATGGTATTCAACAATATATTTATGAAAAAACTAATGATGAAAATATGGTTCCATGTAGATTTAAAATTAGAGAATCATTCCCATATGCTAAGTCTGGTAAAAGAGATGTTGCAAAAATAAAACAAGAAAAAGACGGATTTGTAATAATTAATAAGGATATTAATGGAAGTAAACAAAAAAAATTGTCTCGTTAATGGGATAATTTTTTTGCTTAAAGTAGTTGAAAATTTGTTAAAATAGTGTATTTATGTGGTAAGATATTAATAGGAAGTGAGTTTATGGTTATCTCAAATCTTACATGGTTAATAATTTTTAGTTTTGTGTATATTGTTGCCTTGTCTTTCTTATATTTTTCGAAGACAAGATTGGATAATGGAGAAAATAAAATATATAAATATATTCTTATTACAAATTTAGTTGGATTATTTTTGCAATTTTTATGCGATTTTGTATCTTATAAGTATGATGTAATACCTACCATTATCAGTGACTTTATACTACGACTATATTTAGTATATTTTATTATTTTTATATCACTACTAATTTTTTATTTAATTGAAATTTCATTTAAACATAAAAAAATCGCTAATATAATAACTTTGATAGTTGATATATTAATAACTATTGTAGTATTTTTACTTCCATATAATTTACATAGGGATGTTGATCAAAGAATTTATTATACATATGGTCCAGCGGTTCAAATAATTTTCTCTTTATCTGGTATATTAAGTTTAATCATATTTACGATTCTAATTGTAAAAAGAAAAAATGTAGGTTTAAGTAAAAAGGTTTTACCCATTTGGCTATATTTATTATTTGGACTAGGTGTTATGGTTATTCAAATGAAACACCCCGAATTAGTAATAACGACTGCGATGGAAAGTTTAATTTGTTGCTTAATGTATTTTACAATAGAAAATCCCGATTTAAAGATGATTGCAAAATTAGAATTTGCTAAAAATCAAGCCGAAAGAGCCAATCGTGCTAAAAGTGATTTTTTAAGTAGTATGAGTCATGAAATAAGAACACCTTTAAATGCAATAGTTGGATTATCCGAAGATAATTTATCTTATGAAGAAAAATGCCCTCCTGAAGTAATAGAAAATTCACATGATATTATGAATGCATCTCAAACATTACTTGAAATAGTAGGTAATATTTTGGATATTAATAAAATTGAAAGTAATAAGATGGAATTAGTAGAAAAGACTTATAATTTTAAAGATGAAATAACAAAGATGTGTAAAGTTACAGCAACGCGTATTGGAGATAAACCAATAGATTTTAAATTAAATATTGCTGAAGATATACCATATGAATTAAATGGTGATAAAGGAAAAGTAAAAGAAGTAATAAATAATCTTCTTACTAACGCAATAAAATATACAAACGCAGGTGAAATTAATTTAACTATTAAATGTGTTAATGATTTAAATAAAAATATATCTAATTTAATAATTACATGTAGAGATACAGGAAGAGGAATAAAGAAAGAAAATATAAGTAAATTGTTTACAAAATTTGAAAGATTAGATATAGAAAAAAATACAACTACTGAAGGAACAGGATTAGGACTTGCTATAACAAAGGCTCTAGTTGATATGATGGGTGGAAATATAAATGTTCAAAGTCAGTTTGGACAAGGTTCTATTTTTATAATTAATTTACCTCAAAAAATAAGTAAAATATCAAAACCAATGACTGAAGAAGAATTGATGGATACTGCTAGAAAATTATATTCAAATAAAATAGACACAACAATTATTAAAAATGATAGTAATATAAATAATACATCTAATTATGGTAATAAAAAGATATTAATTGTAGATGATAATAAACTTAATATAAAGGTTGCTAAAAGAGCACTACAAGACTTTAATTTTGAAATAGATGAAGCAGAAGATGGAACTATATGTTTAGATAAAGTAAGTAGTGGGAAAGTTTATGATTTAATATTAATGGATATAATGATGCCAAATATGAGTGGTGAAACAGCTCTTAAAAAATTAAAAGAAAATAAAGACTTTAATACACCAGTAATTGCTTTAACAGCTGATGCTGTTGCAGGAGCAAAAGAAAAATATGTAAGTGAAGGATTTATTGATTACATAGCCAAACCATTTAGTAGAGAGCAAATAAAAGAAAAATTAGATAGTGTCTTTTTAAACAATACTAAAGAAAAGAAAGATGAAGTTGCAACCTATACTTCAGATAGTTCTACTAAACCAATAGACAATAGTGTAATACCAATAACAAATGAAGATATTGAGAGAATAAATAAAATACTTGAAGAAAAGGAAAATGAAAGAAAAGATTAATCTTTCATTTTTTGTTGTATTTTGTAATTTTAAAATACTTTTTAATTGTTAATTTGATTCATATATTTAACTAACTAGGAGGGAAAATATATGGATATTAAAAATGGATTAACAGACAAAGAAGTATTATCAAATAAAAATAAATATGGTAGCAATGCAATAACAAATACAAAAAAGAATAGTTTTATATCATTACTTATAGAATCTCTTGGTGATCCAATTATAAGAATACTATTAATTGCTCTTGGTATTAAAACAATCTTTTTAATTAAGGATTTTGATTGGTATGAAACAGTTGGAATAGTTATAGCTATTTTCTTAGCGTCTTTTATATCATCAATTTCTGAATATGGAAGCGAAAAAGCCTTTGAAAAGTTACAAGATGAATCATCAAAAATAAAATGCCGTGTAAGAAGAAATGGTCAAGTAGTTGAAATAAATGTTGATGATGTAGTTGTTGGAGATATTGTTTTACTTGAGGCTGGTGAAAGAATACCGGCTGATGGAATCATAGTTGAGGGAGAAATAAGTGTTGATGAATCAACTTTAAATGGTGAATCAAAAGAAAAATATAAATATCCTAATCATAATAATATAAATGATGACCATAACACTGTTTATAGAGGAACGGTAGTATATTCTAAAGAGGCTATAATGTTAGTTACAAAAGTTGGCAATGAAACCGTATATGGAAAGATTGCTGCTGAATTGCAAGAAAAACAACCTGAAAGTCCACTTAAAATAAGACTTAGAAAACTTGCTGAAATTATAAGCAAATTTGGTTATATTGGAGCAGCACTTGTTTCTATATCATATCTTTTTTCAGTTATATTTATAGATAATGGATTTAACATGACAAAGGTTATAGAAACAGTAACTAATTTTCATGTTATGTTTGGTCATATTTTATATGCCATGACCCTTAGTGTAACTATTATTGTTGTTGCTGTTCCAGAAGGACTTCCAATGATGATAACACTTGTTTTATCATCAAATATGAAAAGAATGCTAAAAGATAATATTTTAGTTAGAAAACTAGTTGGTATAGAAACAGCAGGAAGTTTAAATATTTTATTTACTGATAAAACAGGAACACTTACTAAAGGAAAGTTAGAAGTAGTAGAATTATTAGATGGTAATATGAAATCATTTAGAAATGATTATGATTTATTAAACTATCCAAAATTTTATAATTTAGTTAAGTTATCTACAGTATATAATAATGCTAGTATCTATAATAGAGAAAAAGATATAATTACTGGAGGAAATATTACTGATAGAGCCATTTTAAATTTTGTAAAAGATGAAAAAAATAGTAATATTAAAATAATAGAAACTACCCCTTTTGACAGTAAAAATAAGTATTCTAAAGTAACTATTGATAATGGTAAAAAAATGACATTAATTAAAGGTGCACCTGAGGTATTAATAAATAAATGTAATAGTTATTATGATGAGTATTTAATTAAAAGAGATTTTAAAAATAAATCAGTTGTTTTAAATAAAATAATGGATATGACTAAAAAGGGAATTAGGGCACTAGTACTTGCAACATCAACATATGAAAAGAATATGGATGATTTAATATTTGTTGGAGCCGTATTTATTAAAGATGAGGTAAGAGAAGATGCGATTGAAGGTATAAAATTAGTTACTAAAGCAGGTATACAAACAGTTATGATAACAGGTGATAATAAGGATACTGCCATTGCTATTGCTAAAGAGTGTGGTATTATAAATAATATAAATGATATTGTTTTAACAAGTGATGAATTAAATAAGAGAACAGATGCTGAAATAAAACAAATATTACCACATTTAAAGGTTGTTGCGCGTTCCCTTCCACAAGATAAGAGTAGACTTGTAAAAATTTCAAGAGAAATGAACTTAGTTGTCGGTATGACGGGTGACGGTGTCAATGATGCTCCAGCCTTAAAAAAAGCCGATGTTGGTTTTTCTATGGGTAGTGGAACAGAAGTTGCAAAAGAAGCATCTGATATTGTTATACTTGATGATAATTTTAAATCCATATCTAAAGCAATACTATTTGGAAGAACAATATTTAAAAGCATTAGAAAATTTATTATATTTCAATTAACAGTAAATATATGTGCGGTTAGTTTATCTATTATAGGACCATTTATAGGCGTAGAAACACCAGTAACTGTTATTCAAATGTTATGGATAAATATGGTTATGGATACTCTTGCAGGACTTGCATTCTCATTTGAACCACCACTTTTAGAATATATGGATGAAAAACCAAAGAAAAAAGATGAACAAATTATAAATAAATATATGATTAATGAAATATTATTCACAGGGGCATATTCATCAATATTATGTGTATTATTTTTAAAGTTACCTATTATAAAAGAATTATATAGATTTAATATAGATAGTATATATTTAATGACAGCCTTCTTTGGATTATTTATTTTTATTGGTATTTTTAATAGCTTTAATGCTAGAACGCATCGATTAAATTTATTTGCCAATATATTAAAAAATAAAGTTTTTATTATAATAATAAGTTTTATAATAATAGTACAATTGTTTCTTTTATACTTTGGTGGTAATCTCTTTAGAACATCTGGACTTACATTAAAAGAATTTGAAATTATGATATTATTATCTATGACTGTTATTCCAATTGATTTTTTAAGGAAATACCTACTTAGAAAAAGAGGAATATTAGGTGGTGTATAAATGACTAAATATCAAATATTTAGTCATTTTAATTAGTAAAAAAAATAAAAAAATTTTCGTAACTTTTATGTTAAAAGAGGAAAAATATGGTAAAATAATAAAGGTAGTGTTTGCAATTTGCAAATATAGATATTGAGGTGTTTGTATTATGATAAATTTTATTGTTTGTGATGATAATGAGGTAATAAGAAAACAAGTTGAAGATTTAATTATTAAAGTTATGATGAAGAATAATTTAAGTTATAAAGTTCATTTATACAGTGATTATAATAAATCTTTTATTAAAATGATTAATCAAAATCTTTCTAATAAAATTTATATCTTAGATATTGAAACTCCTAGTGAATCAGGTATTAATATGGCTAGAAAGATAAGAGAAAAAGATATTGATAGTATTATAATTTTCTTAACATCACACTATGAATTAGGACCAGCATTATTAGACGAAGAATTAATGTTTTTAACTTTTGTATCAAAATTTAATAATCAAGAAAAAAGAATTTCTTCAGCTATTAATAAGGCACTTAAAATGATAGGACATAAGCAAGCAATTAGATTTGAAGATCGTGGCACACTTTATACTCTCCCAGTTAATGATATATTATATGTAACTAGAGATAGTGTAGATAGAAAATGTATTGTTAAAACAGATTATACAGAATTTAGAATAATTAAAACAATTAATGAAATGGAAGATTTATTAGGATCATCATTTATACATACTCATAGATCTTGTTTAGCAAATAAAAATAGAATTAGATTAATAAATAAAAAAGATGGTAGTATTACATTTGATAATGGTGAACAGATTAGACTATTATCAAATATGTATAAAGAGGAGGAAGATTTGAGATGATAAAGAATATGCCACTTTTAGTTTTGATGGGTTCATTGTTAGATGCATTTGTTAAACTTACTTTAATAATGATTTTAATTGGCTGTAAAAAATATATTCCAATAAAAAATTTTGGATTTCTACATTTATACTAGGATTATATGTCTTTTTTTCATATATGGTTACAGATAGTTTTATAAAATTAATTATACTCTTTCTGTTAACAATAGTATGTTTAATATATATAACTCATGGGCAAAAAATTAATATTTTTAATATGATAATTACTACGTTTATAGTATGGTTAGTTATTATATTAGTTGACATAATTTATACTAGTATTTTTTTAAATGTCTTATCTTTAGATATGGTTTATTTTAGAAATAACGGATATTTAAACTTATTTGCCAATAGTTTAGTTTTCATTACTGTAACTTTAATATTTTGTAATAGTAATATACAGAGAATAATTAAAAAAATAAATCTTATAAAAATTAAAAATAGTGAATATTATTACTATATTATTTTAATAACTATATCAGTTGTAATGTTTAGTATAATCTTTTATTTATGTCAGTTTTCCTATAATCCAAAGGTTATACAGATAGTAGTTTTAGTTATGGTTATAATTTATACAATTGCTATACTGGTAACACTTAATGAATTTAATCAAAAAAATAGAATTCAATCTGAATACGATATTTTATTAAAGAATTTAAATGAATATGAAAATTTACTTGATTTACAAAGAGTAACCAATCATGAAAATAAAAATCAATTATTAGTAATTAAAGGAATGATTGATAAAGGTGAAAGTAATACTAGTGAATATATTAATTCTATAATTGATACACAATATAAAGATAATGATGCCATTATATATAAAACGAATAGAATACCATCAGGTGGTTTAAGAGGTTTGATATATTATAAAATATTAACTATGAAGGAAAAGAAAATTAATTCTAACTTAGATGTAGATAGAAGTTTAAATGAATTAGATTTTGATAATATTCCGATAAAAACTAATCAAGAATTATGTAAAATAGTTGGTGTGTTTTTAGATAATGCTATACAAGCTGTGAGTGAACTTAAAAAGAAAGAAATTGATATATATTTAAAGTATGAAAATGATGAATTATATATTAAAGTTTCTAATAATTATAGTGGTATAATTGAATTAGATAAGATAGACAATAGTGGTTATACTACTAAAGGAAAAGGCCATGGATACGGATTAAGTTTAGTAAAAAGTATAATTAGAGAAAATGATTGTTTTAAAAATGATAGAGAAATCCATGGTAAAACGTTTAGCCAAATTATACGATTAAAGATAAATGAAGATTAAGGTAGAACTATTATCTTAATTTTTTTGTACATAAATACAAAAAACTATTACGAATTGCTTCGTAATAGTTATAATAGGTAATAATTATTTAATTAGACTTTTAGGACATTCTGGTTCATCAAGCCAAACCATAAAGCAAGATTGACTACCAGCATTAGCAGCACCAAACCCCATCTTGCTTAGTAGATTTGCAAAAAATCTTCCCATAATTCTTCCTCCTTTTTATTCTCTATGTTTAAATATTAATTTAAACCATTATTGATATACTTCTTATAATTATTATAAGGCAATCCAAATAGTTTATATATAAATGGTGATATCAAAAATAATTGAACAAAAACTGAAAGTATTAAAGCGTTTGATATAAAATTATCTTTTATAAAGAATGAACATAAGCACATCACTGCACTAATCATTACAGATAAGAATTTATATCTTTCCCTTCTTTGTTTATTTATAATAGGTCTTTTATAAGTATCAGCAGGAGCATTTTTAAACATAAATAATATATTAATAACTCCGATAATACTTTTAATAAACCATGGAATAATAACAAATTTGCATATCATTGGAAATATTAGAAATATTGATAAAGAACTAACTAAACATATCCAACTTTTTGTAGCGTGTAATCCAAATGAAGGCATTCTTATTAAACTATACAGTAGTGAAAATATTACTACTTCTTTAAATAATCCAAGTATAAATGCAACTGATAATATAATAATTGTCTTGGTAATTAAAATATATATTGATTCAAGACCATATTTTATTTCAGCAAGCTTTTCATCGTTGTAGGAACTATTCTGTTTTATAAATAATAATGACTTATTTATAACTAAATCTCTCATTACATCGCTCCTTTACGCTATCATAATATCATTAGTTTGTTACCTAGATTTTAATGGTTGCATTAAACGACATTTTTAAGTTTTTAAAACTTTAAAATTATCAATATGTAATCATTTTTTACTATTTCGGACATTAAAATCGTCATTTCAGACATTTTTTAATAATTTTCCTTGTTTAAGTTATATAATTTTTTGTATTGTCGCTTGAGCAGTAATGCCTTATGTTGTAATATTTTGTCGAAACTTAGGGATTTAAATTTGTTGAAAAACAAGCTCTTGAACGATATATTTATATTGTAAGCGATTTTATAGAAGGAGGATTTTTATGAGAGGAAAAGTAAAATGGTTTAACAATGAGAAAGGGTATGGTTTTATAGAATATAACGATGGTGAAGATATCTTCGTACATTATTCAGCAATCTTAACAAAAGGTTATAAAACTTTAGTTGAAGGTCAATATGTTGACTTTGAACTTGTTAGAACAGATAAAGGTTTACAAGCTAAAAAGGTTGAAGAAGTAAAAACCGCTCTAGTATAGTGGTTTTTTTCATAATTTAACATATTTTTATTTCAAAATTTATGGTATAATTATTATAGGAAGGTGATAATTATGAAGATTAATATTCGTGCAACGAAAATTGAAATTACAGATGCAATTAGGGAGTATACAGAAAGGAAACTATCTAAATTAAATAAGTATTTTGATGATGATAATGCGATAGGTGCTAATGTTGTTATTAAACCATCAGGTGCTATGCAAAAGGTTGAAATAACAATACCTATTAAAAAAATGATACTTCGTGCTGAAGAGGCTAATAAAGACTTTTATGCAGCTATTGATTGTTCAATTGATAAGCTTGAAAGACAAATTCGTAAGAATAAAACTCGTATGAAGAAAAATGTTGGCAAAGAAAGTATCAGGGAATTAAATCTTGATTTTGAAGCACCTGAGGAAAAGACAGAAAACAAAATAGTTAAAAGGAAAAATATAGATACAAAACCTATGAGTGAGGAAGAAGCAATTCTTCAAATGGAATTATTAGGACATACATTCTATATATTTAAAAATGATAAAACAGGTGATACCAATATTTTGTATAAACGTACTGATAATGATTATGGTATTATTGAAGTAATAGATTAAATTAACTTTTATAGTTAATTTTTTCTTTATTTTAACTAAAATACTGTTATTTTATATGTTTTTTTGATACAATGATAATATACAGGAAGGAATGATGATATGGCATTTTTTAAGAAAATATTTAATCATGAATACAAACAATTAGAAAAATTTAAGTCAATAGCAAACCAAGTTATTGCCTTAGATGAAGAAATGTCAAAATTAACAGATGAAGAATTAAAAGGGAAAACAGAAAAATTTAAAAATAGACTAGAAAATGGTGAAACATTAGAAGATATTAAAGTTGAAGCTTTTGCGGTTGCAAGAGAGGCTGCATATCGTGTAATTGGAGAAAAACCATATTATGTTCAAATATTGGGTGGACTTGCAATACACTATGGTAATATTGCTGAAATGCGTACAGGTGAAGGTAAAACTTTAACTGCAACTATGCCTGCCTATTTAAATGCATTAAGTGGTGATGGTGTTCATATTATTACCGTAAATGAATACTTGGCAGGTCGTGATGCAGAGTGGATGGGTAATATTTATAGATTTTTAGGTCTTACTGTTGGAGTTAACTATAGAGAATTAACTCCAAAAGAGAAAACAGAAGTTTATAATTGTGATATTACATATACAACTAATAATGAGCTTGGTTTTGATTATTTACGTGATAATATGGTTGTAAAGAGTCAGGACAGGGTCCAAAGAGGATTAAACTTTGTTATTATTGATGAAGTTGACTCAGTTCTTATCGATGAGGCAAGAACTCCATTAATTATTTCTGGCGGCTTTTTAAAAACAGCCAATTTATACGTCCAAGCAGATAGTTTTGGCAAAACATTGAAAGAAAATGATGGATACGTATATGATGAAAAGACAAAAGCTGTAACACTTGATGATAAAGGTAGTGAAGCTGCTGAAAAATATTTTAATGTAAGTAATTTGTATGATTTGAATAATACATCACTTGTTCATTATATTAATCAAGCATTAAAGGCTAATTATTCAATTAAAAGAGATTTTGATTATATTGTTGAAAATGGTGAAGTAATAATTGTAGATCAAAATACAGGTCATCAAATGAAGGGTAGAGCATATTCTGATGGACTACATCAAGCAATTCAAGCCAAAGAAGGTTTAGCAATTCAAGAAGAAACAAAAACACTTGCAACTATTACATTCCAAAATTTATTCAGAATGTATAAAAAATTATCTGGTATGACAGGTACTGCCAAAACAGAAGAAGAAGAATTTAGAGACATATACAATATGTATGTAATTCAAATTCCAACAAATAAACCAGTAAGTCGTATCGATTATGGTGATTTAATTTATGCAACAAAGGAAGGTAAATATAAAGCAATCATTGAACATATTAAAGAGTGCCATGAAAAAGGTCAACCAGTATTAGTAGGTACAATAGCTGTTGAAACAAGTGAATTAATAAGTTCCATGTTAAAAAAAGTTCATATTCCACATGAAGTATTAAATGCTAAAAACCATGCAAGAGAAGCTGAAATAATTGCCAAAGCTGGTGAAAAAGGTGCTGTTACAATTGCAACCAACATGGCTGGACGTGGTACAGATATTAAACTTACTGATGAAGTAAAAGAACTAGGCGGTTTATTTGTAGTCGGTACAGAGAGACATGAATCAAGACGTATTGATAATCAATTACGTGGACGTTCAGGACGTCAAGGTGACCCAGGAGCATCACAATTTTGCGTATCTTTTGAAGATGATTTAATGGTAAGATTTGGTGCTGATAGAACAAAAGCATTATTACAAAGATTAGGTTTTTCTGGTGATGTTTCTATACGTAATAAAGCACTTTCAAAATCTATTGAAACTGCTCAAAAAAGAGTTGAAGGAAATAATTTTGATATAAGAAAACAACTACTTCAATATGATGATGTTATTAATCAACAAAGAACATATATTTATGAAAAAAGAAATGAAATACTTGATAGTGAATCAATTCATGAATCTGTACTTCAATCATTTAGATTTCATATATCTGAACTAGTAAATTCACATATAGAACCAGAGGGATATATTACTGATAAAGATATTGATGAAATAATTGAAACTTTAAATGAGGAAATGAATTACGAGTTTAAAGAAAAAGCCATGTTAAGAGATAAAAGTGCAGAAGAAATTATTGATGATATAACAAAACTAGTTGTAGATGCTTACAATAAGAAAATTGAGGATGTACCAAAAGAAATAACTGATGAATTTGAAAAGGCTATAACTTTAAGGGTAATTGATACAAATTGGATGGAACATATTAATACCATGTCTCATTTAAGAGAAGGTATTCATTTAAGAAGTTATGCCCAAGAGGACCCTTTAAGAGCATATACAAATGAAGGTTTTGAAATGTTTGAATCAATGTTAAATAATATTGATAAACAAGCAATGATTTATCTAATGAGAGCAGAAATTAGACAAAATATTGAACGCAAGGAAGTTGTAAAAGGTGAGGCTGTGACTGATCAAAATAAAGTAAAAAAAGCAGCGCCAAAAAGAGTACAAAAGATTGGTCGTAATGATTTATGCCCTTGTGGCTCTGGTAAGAAGTACAAACAATGCTGTGGTAAATAGCTTATTTTATAAG
>URIY01000027.1 GCA_900547995.1 uncultured Mycoplasmatota bacterium | reverse complement strand
TGATTTTAAATAATTATAATAGTGAATATTTAAATAGTTTAGATGAAGATAATTTTATAAAAATATATAATTTATTTAAAAAATATAAGTTTTATTTTATTGATGATATTGTACTTAAATATTTAGAAACATTAGATTATGATAAATAAAAACAATAATAGGAATTGAATAGATTCCTATTTTTTGATATTATAGGTATGATTGTTAATTGATTTAAAATTATGAGTATATACAATATATATTGAAGTATGAAATTAGATTAATTTTTGATTAATGAAAAGGAAGGTGAAAGTCGAGCGTTGTTTACTCGGCGTGTTATGGAACAGTTAAAGCGACTTGAATTATTAATTGGTGACAAAATTGAACAAGTAAAAAAAACGACGGTTTTAATACTTGGATTAGGTGGTGTAGGTGGATACGCTGTAGAGAGTCTTGCTAGATCTGGTATAGGTAAACTAATTATTGTTGATAGTGATAATATTGATATAACTAATTTGAATAGACAAATTATTTCTAATCATGAAAATATTGGGCATAAAAAGGTAGATGAATGGGAAAAAAGAATTAAATGTATTAATCCAGAAATTATTGTTGAAAAAATAACTGATTTTATTACAATTGATAATATAAATATTTTATTTGATAAAAAAGTTGATTATTTAATTGATGCGTGTGATACTATTACAACCAAAAAAGAAGTAATAAAAAGTTGTTTACAAAAAAACATACCATTTATATCATCAATGGGGACTGGTAAGAAGTTACATCCTGAATATTTAGAAATCACAACCCTTGATAAAACAAGTTATGACCCTATAGCCAAAAAACTTAGAAAAATGTTAAAAGATGAACATATTTATGGAAAAATTCCTGTTGTATATAGTAAAGAACAAACGCCAAAGATAGATTCTACTACTGTTGCTTCTAGTGCCTTTGTACCATCAGTTGCTGGTCTTTTATGTGCAAGTTATATATTTAATCTTATAGTGAGGTAATTATGAAAAAAGTTATAAAAGAACTTGAAAAAACAATTGATAAAATAAATGGTAGCTTACTTTGTATAGGGCTTAATAATGAATATTTGATAAAAAAAATAAAGGATAATACTAATATTATATATTGTGACTTATTAAATGCGAATGTTGAATCAGGGTTAAAACTTGGTAAAAAAAGAAAAAAACATGAGAAAAGTATTTCTATTAAGGATTTTAGAAAACATTATAAAAAGAAAAAAATTAATTATGTAATTAGTAATATTAGTGATATTAATCCATATCTTCCAAGATTTATACCTGATAGTATATATATTACAAATAGTGTTATTTATATTTATGGTAATATTAATTTTGACTATGAAAAGGTAATAAAAAAGTATAGAAGATATACAAATAAAATAGAAACGATTGTTGCAAATGATATGTTTTTTATAAAAGCAGATGTAGGAAATGCTAGAAATTCATTTTTTAAAGACAAAATATATTTTATTATCGATAATTTAGAAGTATTTGCTGATAAAATTGGAGATATTTTAGTAGGATAGGTGAAATATGCAAAGATATTTTAGTAATAAATGTGAAAATGATTATATTTATTTAAATAGTGATGATATGTACCATATAAATAAAGTTATGCGTATGAAAAATGGCGATAAGATAGAAATTATTTATGATAATGAGACATATATATGTGGTGTTATTCCATCTGAAAGCAGGGCCAAAATAATTGAAAAATTAGATGTAAAAGTAGATGATCAAGATATTGTTTTAATTGTGCCTTTATTAAAAGAACAAAAGATGGATTTAGTTTTACAAAAAGCAACAGAACTTGGCGTTAGTATGGTAATTCCACTTGAAACAAAGAGAAGTGTTATTAAAGTAGATAAGGAAAAGTTTGAAAAAAAACAAGAAAGATGGCAAAAAATATGTAAAGAAGCTAGTGAACAATCAAAAAGGACTAGTATTCCTATTGTTAGTTATTTACATAAGATTGATGATTTAAAAAACTTAGATGGTGTAAAGTTAGTGTGCAGTACAACAGAAAAAGACAAAAATCTTCACTTTTTTTTGCAATCACATAATAAATGTGATAAAATTATCTTAGCGGTAGGGCCTGAAGGTGGATTTGATAACGACGAAGAAGAACAATTTGTTAAAAATGGTTTTGCTAAAGTTTCTCTTGGAAAGAGAATAATGCGTGTTGAGACAGTCCCTATTTTTTTATTAAGTATTTTAAATTATTTATATATGGAGTGATAATATGGATATTTTAGTTCAAATTTATGAAAATAAATTATTGTTTTATGCAATATTAGGTGTCGTTGCCTTAACAGTATTTTTTATTGTCATGCTTTTAAAAAATAGAAAAAGTGAAAATGAAGAGACAATAGACTATGAAAAGATTGATGGTGATAATTCGTTATTCGATCAAATACTTAATCAAGATGAAGGTGTAAAAATGACAAGTGATGGGAAGTTAGATTTAGAAAGCATGATCGAAAGAATGCAAAAAGATTTGGATGCTAAAGCTAGTGAAGTAGTTGAAAAATTTGAAAACGAACAGGAAGAAAAATCAGTTATCAGTTATCAAGAATTAGTAGGAAATAAAGATGAAAATACTTTAGAAATTAGTGATGATGTAGAAAAAGGCAATAAAATAGAAGAGTTACTTGATGAGGTTACAGAAAATAAATTATCTAATATAAATGAAATTAGTGATGATGCAAGTGCTGATGGTATTGTAAGTGTTGAAAATTTAGAGAATAGTGATATTCCACTTACAACCCAAAAAGATGAATTTGTTAATGCTATCAAAACTGGTGATTTTGAAGAAATTGATGACACAAAAGAAAAAAATAAGTTTAAAGCAACAGAATTTGTATCACCAATTTATGGTGTTCAAGATATAAAAATACAATATCCAACTGTTCAAAATATGAAAGAGTTTAAAACACCTGTTAAAAATTATGATAAATTTGAATTAGAACAAACACTTAATATGGAACCACTTAGTGATGAAATAAGAAAAAACGAAGATTTCTTAAATGCACTTAAAGAATTTAGAAAAAATTTAGAATAAGCCTTAAGTGGCTTATTTTTTGGAGGTAAAATGAATTTTAAAATAATAACACTTGGATGTAAAGTAAATACATATGAAAGTAATTCTATTAGTGATACATTACTTGCTAATGGATATGAAAAAGCATTAGATGATAAGCAGGCTGATATTGTCATTATTAATACATGTACGGTTACAAATACAGCCAATAATAAATCTCTCAAAATGATTAGACATGCTATTAGAAATAATAGGGATGCAATTATTATTGTAACAGGCTGTTCAGCCCAAGTATATCATAAGCAAATAATGGAAATAGATGGTGTAAGTATAATTATAGGAACGGTTGGTAAAAGCCAAATTTTAAAATATATAGAAGAATATAAAAAGAATAAAGAACAAATTATTGATGTTAAAAATAATACTAATATTCTTTTTGAGGAAATGAAATTAAATAATTTCGATAAAACAAGAGCTTTTGTTAAAATACAGGATGGTTGTAATAATTTTTGTTCATATTGTATTATACCTTTTACAAGAGGTAGTGTTAGAAGTAGAAATAAAGATGAAATTATAAATGAAATAAAAACATTAATAAATTATGGTCATCATGAAATCGTTCTTACTGGAATACATACTGGTAATTATGGAGAAGAATTTGATAATTATGATTTTGCTTCTCTTTTATCTGATTTAGTTAAAATACAAGGATTAGATAGACTTCGTATATCATCTATTGAAGTAACGGAATTAAATGATCGCGTTCTTTCAATACTTGAAGAAGAAAAGGTACTTGTAAGTCATTTGCACATACCTCTTCAAGCAGGAACTGATAAGATATTAAAGGCTATGAATCGAAAATATGATACAAAATATTTTAAAGAAAAAATAGATAAAATTAGAACTATTAGACCAGATATTTCTATATCAACGGATGTTATTGTCGGTTTTCCAGGTGAAACAGAAGAAGATTTTATAGAAAGTATGGATTTTATTAATAGTATGAAATTTTCTAAAATACATGTTTTTCCTTATTCTAAGAGGGAAGGAACTAAAGCTGCAACATTTGATAATCAAATAGATGAAAAGGTAAAAAAAGATCGTGCACGTCTTCTTATTAAATTATCTAAAAAATTAGAAATTGAATATATGGATAAATTTATGGGAAAAGAGGTTTCTTTCATACCAGAAATTTTTGATAATGGCTTTGTTTATGGCCATACAGGTAATTATTTATATGTGAAAGCAAATGGTACATCTGATGATTTAAAAAAGAATAAAATAGTTGAAATTATAGACATAGATTATCCATATGTAATAGGTAAATGATGAAAAATTATATTAAAGGAAATTTGCAAAGAATTATTTTTGATAATGGAAATGGATATGTGATTGCAACTATAAAAATAAAAGAAACAAATGATGATGAATTAAATGATTATATAAATAAATCAATGACATTTACAGGATATTTTGATACCTTAAATGAAAATAGTTCATATATATTATATGGTAATATAATTAATCATCCTAAATATGGTATGCAATATCAAGTTGATTCATATGAGCAAGTAAAACCTGATGATAAAGACGGAGTTAAAGAATTTTTGTGTAGTGACTTATTTTCTGGTATTGGTGAAAAGCTTGCTTCTAGTATTGTTGATATATTAGGAGATGATGCACTAAACCGTATAATTGAAGATAAAAATTGTTTAACGTTAGTACCAAAATTATCAATAAAAAAAGCAAATCAAATCTATGATACATTAATTAAATATGAAGAAAGCCATAAAACCATAGTATATTTAACAGAACTTGGATTTACGATGCATGATGCTTTAACTATATATAACTTATATAAAAATAATACTTTACGAGAAATTGAACATAATATATATGATATTTTAGATAAAACTGATGAAATATCCTTTCCAAAAGTTGATAGTGTTGCTCTTAAGCAAGAGGCATATGAAGAAATTTATCGTGTAAAGAGTTGTATAATATATATAATGAAAAGCTTAATATATAAAAATGGTGATACATACCTTCGTTTAGATGATATAAAAAATAATGTTCAAGATTACTTGCAAGACTATATCTCAGATGAATTATTTGATGACTACTTAAATGAATTATCTATTGAAGGAAAAGTAATTATAGAAGATAACAAATATTATATAGTTGATATATATAAATCAGAGATGTTTATTGTAAGTAAATTTAAAAGAATTTTACAAAAAGATGAAAAGGAATATAAAAAGATAGACAATATAATATCAGTATTAGAAAAAAATAATGCTTTTACATATAGTGATAAACAAAAAGAAGCCATAAAAATGTCTTTAAAAAATAGAATAACAGTTATAACTGGTGGACCAGGAACAGGAAAAACAACGATTGTAAAAGCCATTATTGAAGCATATAAAAATATTAATAAAATATCAGATAGTGAGGTAGAAGAAAAAATTGCTTCTCTAGCACCTACAGGTAGGGCAGCTAAAAGACTATCAGAATCTACGGGATTATTATCATCAACTATTCATCGCTTTTTGAAATGGAATAAAGAAAATAATGAATTTGGTATAAATGAATTTAATAAAGTTTTTCATAAGCTTATTATTATAGATGAAGCAAGTATGATTGATATTAATCTTTTTGCTAGTTTACTCAAAGGACTTACTGACGATATACAAATTATTTTAGTAGGTGATTATAATCAATTACCTAGTGTTGGCCCAGGACAAGTTTTAAAAGATATTATCGAAAGTAACGTCATACCTGTCATTGAACTTGATCTATTATATAGACAAGATGAGGAATCATATATACCGATTCTTTCTAACGAAATAAAAAATAACTGTGTAGATAATTTTTTGCAACCACATGATGATTATCAATTTTTAAAGTGTAATTCTGATAGTATTAAAAGTAATTTATGTCATATTGCTAAACAAATTATTGATAAAGGATATAATTATAAAAATTTTCAAATAATGGCTCCAACATATTTAGGATTAAATGGTATAGATATTTTAAATAAAACCCTTCAAGATGTTTTTAATCCAAATGATGGATCAAAAAAAGAATATAAGTCTGGAAATATTACATATAGAGAAAATGATAAAGTTTTACAACTTGTAAACATGCCTGATGATAATGTTTTTAATGGCGATATAGGTATTATTGAAGAAATTATTCCTGCAACAATAAGTGAAAGTAAGAGAGAAGAAATATATATTAATTTTGATGGTAATATAATTAAGTATTTACCTAAAGATTTAAATAAAATAAAACATGGATACGCGATTAGTATACATAAATCACAAGGTAGTGAATTTGATGTTGTTATAATCCCTCTTTGTATGTCATATAATAGAATGTTATATCGTAAACTTATTTATACAGGCATAACACGTGCTAAAAAGAAACTTATTTTAATCGGTGATCCAAATGCTTTTATAAGAGGTGTTCAAAATAATGCTGAATATAAAAGAAAAACGAATTTAAAAGAAAAATTATTAAGCATTGTATAAATTATAAAAAATTGTTTAAACTAAAAATGTATGTAATTTACATACAGTCATATTTAATGGCAATTTAGGGGTGATATTATGAAGATGACCAAAGATATTGCTTTAATGGCTATGGGTGCAGGTGCAGTACTTGCATATCAAAAATATAGTAAGCCAGCAATGAAGGCTATGTCTACTGCGATGGATAAGGCATTAGATAAAGCCGATAAAAAGCTAGAAAATATGATAAAATAGTTGGGAAAAAAGGGAAATAATCCCTTTTTTTCGTTTACTTACATTTTATTTAATGATACAATTATAATAGGTGGTAGATATGAAGAAAGAAAAAGGTTTTACTTTAATTGAATTACTTGCAGTTATAATAATATTAGGTTTACTAGGATTAGTTGCTTATCCAGCCATTGAAAAAACAATTAAAAATGCTCGTAATGACTTATCTAGTTCACAAGAAAAGACTATAGAAAATGCGGCTAAAAATTGGATAGCAGATCATCCTTACTCCATACCTAAAAATAATGGTGATGAATTAACTATCTCTCTTAGTCAATTAAAAATAGGTTCATATGTTGAACAAAAATTAATTAATCCTAAAACCGATAAAATGTATGATGATAAAACTAAAATAATTGTTAAAAATAATAATAATCGATATGATTATCGGGTTGATTTTAGTGATACAGTAGAACAAGATGTTCCTGAAACACTTGTTTATCCAAACATAAAAATAGATGATAATTATTTAGTTTATTTAAAAAAATCTGAAGATTATAAAGAGGTAAATATTACCATAAATGATAATGAAATTTTTTCATTAATAGATAAAAGTAGTGGTGTGTTTACAAGTAATTTAGAAAGTAGTAACTATACTGTAAGTGTAGCATACAATAATAATGAGCAAATGCTTGATACAAGTGTAGTTGGTAATAATTTAGTAACATATACAGTTACGGATATTATTACAGGTGTTAAAACAACTATATATCGTAATGTGATTGTGGTGAATGAATGAAATGTTTAATTTCTGATTTTGATGGAACTCTATATGATAATAATTTTATAAACAACCTAAAAAGTATTAAAGAGTTTATTGATGATGGTAATATATTTGTTGTTGCAACCGGTAGAACTTTTAAAAATATAAAAAAGAAAATTGTAGAAGCCGGTATACCATATAATTATTTAATTTGCAGTGATGGGGCATCTATATTTGATAGTAATGATAATGTTATTTATAATAAATATCTTGATAACAATTTAAAAGAAAAACTGACATTAAGATTTAAAAATGATAAAAGAGTAAGTCTTATTAATTATGATAATAATTTTGAATTAAATGGTGATGTAACACAAGATACGAGTAGAATTCTTATTAAAACATATAAAAAAACAGATTATATACAAATAATAGATGAGCTAAAAAAGGAGTATCCTTATTTAAAAATATATAAAAGCCCTAATTGGATTAATATTTCTATTGAAACTAAGGATGTAGCCATCACTTATTTGGAAAAAATAATCCAAATAGATAAAATATATGTTGTTGGGGATAGTTACAATGATATTGAAATGATTAGTAAATATGACGGATATATTATGGCAAATAATACTCTTGATAATGATTATAATTATAAAAGGGTAGATACTATAGAAAAGTTAATTGATATAATAAAAACTAGCTAATGCTAGTTTTTACTGTAAATACCTCTAAATAGAAAAGACTTGATATAATTTGTAAGATAAAACTTATAATGATAAATATATTTACCAAAATAGTTATATTAGGAAATAATAAATTTAAAAATCCAAGACCAACGGTTATAAATAAAACTGTTGTTTTTATTTTGCCAATATATTTTGTTTTAGGGTTAAAATTTTTAAAATAGGAAATTAAATTGATTGTCGCAATAAGTATTTCACCAATTAGGCAAAGTATAAATAATTTATTTTTTAAAATTAGTGATATAACTAAACATCCAGCAAATAACTTATCTGATATAGTATCTAATTTAGCACCTAAATCAGAAGTTAAATGATATTTTCTTGCTATCATACCATCAAACATATCTGTAATAGATGCAACAAAAACAAGAATTAAGGCTCCTATAATATTATCTACATATGATAAATATATAATAAATGGTGTTAAAATTATTCTAATTGACGTTAGAGTATTAGGTATATTTTTTATAATCATAGATTAACCTCCAAAGCACATATTTTTAAGTTTTGAGTAGTATAATAGTAATGTATTAATTATTTTAATACAGAGGAGACTCGTAGGATTACGGTTTCCTTTTATTTATGCTCTAGTGATAATTATACTAGAAAAGTTAGAAAAAAGAAAGTGTAAACTTTAGTTAGTAAATAATTTATTTAATGATTTATATTGACATGTGACAAGGTGTCATATATAATTGTTTATGTTCACATTATAGGAGGCTAAAGAATGCCAACAAAAACATTTTTAAATCTGCCAATTGATAAACAAAATATGATTATTGAAAGTGCTAAAAAAGAATTTTCTAATGTATTATTTAAAGATGCTTCAATTAATAATATTGTTAAGATGTCTAAAATATCTAGAGGAAGTTTTTATATGTATTTTGAATCAAAAGAAGATATATATTTTTATATTTTAAAAGATTATAAAGAAAGATATAAAAAACTTATACACGATAGTTTAGGAAAAACAAATGGTGATATAATTTTATCTTTAAGAAATATTTTTAAACATATTATTTCTACTAATTATAGTACAGAAACAACTTGCTTTTTAAAAAAAGTATTTCAAAATATGCATTATTTTGATGAAAAAAAGTTTATGTTTGATGATATAAAAAGTTCATCTTTAGATACTTTAGAATTAATTAATAGTGATTTATTTATAACTAAAAAGGAAGAAGAAATAAAGCGTTTTTTAAGGTTATTATTTCATATAACCATGCCTTCACTAGTTAATGTGTTTATGTCAAATGAGAAAGATTTAATTTATAAAAATTATTGTTTAGAACTAGACATATTAAAAAGAGGATTTTATAGATAGGAGAGAGAAAAGTGTTAAAATTATTTAAATATTTGAAAAATTCGATTTTTTCTATTTTATTAATTGTTATTTTACTTGTTATGCAAGCAGTATGTGATTTATCACTTCCTGATTATACTTCTAAAATAGTAAATGTTGGTATTCAACAATCGGGAATAGAAAATGCAACATATAGTGCTTTAACTAGTAGTACAATGGATAAATTATTATTATTTATAAGTGATGATGATAAAGAATTTATTCTAAATAATTATACTTTATTAAGTAAAGAGAGTTTATCAAAAAATGATTATGAAAAGTATTTAAAAAAATATCCCCTTTTAGATAAAAGTGATATTTATATATTAAATAATACAGGTAAAAAAAATAAAAATAAAATATCGGATATTTTTATGAATCCAACATATTTACTAGCAACTCTTTCTTCTAAAGAAGGAGCAGAAAAGACATTTGAGATGCTTAGTTCTTTAGATACAAATGGAAGAGAAAAGTTTGTTAAAGAGATGAAGATTGATGAAATACCTGATAGTATTATAAGTGGTACAGTACCAACTGTTATAAAAGCAGAATATAAAATGATTGGTATTAATACGGATAGTATTCAAACAAGATATATTCTAATTAGTGGAGCTAAAATGCTTGGTATTGCCTTATTTAGTATGATAACAACTATTATTGTTGGACTTGTTGGTGCAAGATTATCGGCTAAACTTGGTAAAAAAATAAGAGAAGAAGTTTTTGAAAAAGTAGTATCCTTTTCTAAGACTGAAATTAAAGGTTTTGGTACTGCATCATTAATAACAAGGACTACTAATGATGTTCAACAAATTCAAATGGTATTAGTAATGCTTCTTAGAGTTGTTTTTTATGCCCCAATTATTGGTGTAGGTGGTGTCATAAAAAGCTTAAATGCTAATAGTTCAATGGCATGGATTATTGCTGTTGGAGTTATGGCTATTTTAACTTTAGTTATTACCTTGTTTGGTATTGTAATGCCAAAATTTAAAATATTCCAAACTTTAGTTGATAAATTAAATTTAGTTACAAGAGAAATACTTACAGGTTTGCCTGTTATTAGAGCTTTTAGTAATGAAAGACATGAAGAAAAAAGATTTGATAAAGCCAATAAAGATTTAACTAAAAATAGTCTTTTTGTAAGTAGAGTTATGGCTTTGATGATGCCTATGATGACTCTTATTATGAATGGTATTTGTATCTTGATTATTTGGAAAGGTGCATATGCCGTTGATGCAGGAAAAATGCAAGTTGGCGATATGATGGCTTTTATCCAATATACTATGCAAATAATTATGGCCTTTTTAATGATATCAATGATTTCTATTATGCTACCACGTGCTAGTGTTTCAGCTAAAAGAATACTTGAAATATTAAATACAAATAATGTCATCAATGATCCAGAAAGTTCTAAAGAATTCGATAAAGATAAAAAAGGTTATGTTGAATTTAAAAATGTATGTTTTAGATACCCTGATGCATCAGAAGATGTTATTAGTGACATTAATTTTACTGCTATGCCTGGTACAACGACAGCTTTTATTGGTTCAACAGGGTCTGGCAAATCAACTTTAATTAATTTAATACCTAGATTTTATGATGTGACTGAAGGTGCTATATACGTTGATGGAGTGGACATTAGAGACGTTAAACAAAAAGATTTGAGAGCTAAAATTGGTTATGTTCCACAAAAAGGCTTATTATTTACTGGTGATATTGCAAGTAACATTAAATATGGACGTGAAAATATATCTGATAAAGATATGGTTGAATCAGCAAATATCGCCCAAGCCTCAGAATTTATCAATAATTTTGAAGAAAAATATCATTATCCAATTGCCCAAGGTGGTACAAATGTATCAGGAGGACAAAAACAAAGACTATCTATTGCAAGAGCGATTGCTATTAAACCAGATATTTATATTTTTGATGATAGTTTTTCAGCTCTAGATTTTAAAACGGATGCTCGTTTAAGACAAGAATTAAAGAAAGTAACACAAAAAAGTACAGTCTTTATTGTTGCTCAAAGAATTAGTACTATTATGAATGCTGATCAAATTATCGTTTTAAATGAGGGTAAGGTAGTTGGAAAAGGTACTCATGATGAACTTATGAAAAAATGTGATGTGTATAAAGAAATTGCTTTATCACAATTATCAAAGGAGGAATTAGAAAATGCCTAATAATCAGAAAAAAGGTGCCAGAATGGGTGGGCATGGTCCAATGAATCCAGCAGAAAAAGCAAAGGACTTTAAAGGAACATTAAAAAAGATAATTAAATATTTAAAAACATATAAATTATCTATCTTCTTTGTTATTATATTTGCTATTGCAAGTACCGTTCTTTCAATATATGGTCCTAAAATACTAGGAAAGGCAACAACAGAAATATTTAATGGTATTGTTAGTAAAATAACAAGAACAGGATCTATTGATTTTTCCAAAATTGGTAGTATTCTTACTTTTCTTCTTTGTTTATACATTTTAAGTGCTATGTTATCCTTTATTCAAGGATTTATAATGAATGGTGTCGCTAATAAGGTATCTTATAGATTAAGAAAAGAAATATCAATAAAAATAAATAAACTTCCAATGAAATTTTTTGATAAAAAAACACATGGGGAAATACTTTCTTGTGTAACTAATGATGTCGATACCTTATCACAAAATTTAAGTCAAAGTTTAAGCCAAATTGTAACATCTGTTATAACATTAATTGGAATTTTAATTATGATGCTTTCTATTAATGTGACAATGACAATTGCTGCTCTTCTTATTATTCCATTATCACTTGGTATTATTGGATTTATTGTAAAAAAGTCACAAAAACACTTTGTTAAGCAACAAGAATATTTAGGAACTTTAAATGGAACTGTTGAAGAAGTATATGGTGGTCATGATGTTGTGAAGGTATTTAATGGTGAAGAAAAAGCCATAAAAGAGTTTAATGAGTGTAACGAAAAATTATATGAAACAGGTTGGAAGAGTCAATTTTTATCGGGTATAATGCATCCAATTATGAATTTTGTTGGTAATTTAGGTTATGTCGTTGTATCTATTTTAGGTGGATATTTAACCATCAAAAATAAGATTGAAGTGGGCGATATATTATCATTTACACAATATGTACGTAACTTTAATCAACCTATAGCCCAAATGGCTCAAATTATGAATATGCTTCAAGGAGCAGTTGCTGCTGCTGAGCGTGTATTTGAATTTTTAGAAGAAAAAGAAGAAGAACCAGATACCAATAATGCCGTATCAATAAAAGATATCGAAGGAAATGTTGAATTTAAAAATGTTTCTTTTGGCTACGATGAAAGTAAAACTATTATCAATAATTTTAATGCTAAAGTAAAAAAAGGACAAAAAATTGCCATTGTAGGACCAACAGGTGCTGGTAAAACAACAATGGTTAAGTTACTTATGCGTTTTTATGATGTAAGTAGTGGTGAAATATTAATTGATGGCATTAATATTAAAAATTTTAAAAGAAGTGACCTTAGAAGTTTATTTGGTATGGTATTACAAGATACGTGGTTATTTAGTGGAACAATTGCAGAGAATATTAAATATGGTAAACTTGATGCATCAATTGAAGATGTAAAAGATGCGTGTCGTGCAGCTAGTGTTCATCATTTTATTAAAACTCTTCCTGATGGTTATGATATGATTTTAAATGAAGAGTCAGATAATATTTCGCAGGGACAAAAACAATTGCTTACGATTGCT
The DNA here is from genome assembly GCA_900547995.1 of uncultured Mycoplasmatota bacterium. Lineage (GTDB taxonomy): Bacteria > Bacillota_I > Bacilli_A > RF39 > UBA660 > UMGS1045. The sequence goes on along the minus strand of URIY01000027.1, from coordinate 10,528 downwards.
AGAGTAATACTTGCTAATCCTAAAATCTTAATTTTAGATGAAGCAACAAGTAGTGTAGATACAAGAACAGAAGTATTAATACAAGATGCTATGGATAAACTTATGGAAGGAAGAACAAGTTTTGTAATAGCTCATCGTTTATCAACTATAAAAAATGCTGATATGATTTTAGTCATGAAAAATGGTGATATAGTTGAAACTGGTAATCATGAAGAATTATTAAAGAAAAATGGTTTTTATGCTACTCTTTATAATTCACAGTTTGAAGATATAGAAAATTAATTATAGATAATAAAACCTCGTTTCTTTTATGTAAAAAACGAGGTTTTTAAGTATAATGATATTTAATAATAAATAAAAATAGAATTTACAATAAATTTAGTTAGAAAATAATATAATACAGGGGTGATTTAAAGTCGTTAATAACTATATTTATTATTTTAAAAATTTATGGTATAATTCTTAGTATAGAAGAGAGGAATTGATAATATGGAAAATGAGAAAATAAAAAATAATGTTAATGAAACGGAAGAGAATGTAGAAACAGTAAAAGAAGAAAATATTAATAAAGTAGAAGTAAAAAAAGATGAAAAAAATCTTGAAGAACCAAAAGGAAATAGTTATGCTTTTCTAATAATTGTATTTATCCTTTTAATTGCTGCAGTTATTGTAATGCCTATGATTTTAAATAGATAAGAGGTTATTTATGGCAAAAATTAAAGTAATGGACGAAATTCTTGCCAATAAAATTGCTGCAGGAGAAGTAGTTGAAAGATGTGCTTCTGTTGTTAAAGAACTTGTTGAAAACAGTATAGATGCCGGTAGCACAGAAATAAAAGTAGAATTAAAGGAATCAGGGACAAAAGAAATTAAAGTTACAGATGATGGTTGCGGTATGGTTGAAGAGGATGCAATTTTATCTTTCAGTAGACATGCAACAAGTAAAATAACGAGTGAAGATGATTTGTATCGTATTGATACCCTTGGATTTAGAGGTGAGGCACTTGCTTCAATCGCATCAGTTAGTGAGATTGAACTTAAAACATCTACAGGGGATGCTGGAACAATTATCAATATAAATGGTGGTAAAATAGAAAGTATTTCTAGAGGTGATTCTAGGAAGGGAACTATTATATCCGTTAAAAATTTATTTTATAATACACCTGCTAGACTTAAGCATTTAAAAAGTTTATATACAGAACTTGCTTGTATTAATGAGTATATTAATAAACTTGCTTTATCACATCCTAATATACGTTTTAGTCTATATAATAATGACAATAATATTTTAAAAACAGATGGGTCGAATAATCTACTTAAAACCATATCCAGTATATATGGCATTGATGTTGTCAAGAAAATGATTACTGTATCAGCAAGTGATGATGACTATACTATAAATGGGTTTATTAGTTTGCCAGAGGTGCATAGATCTAGTAGAAATCATATGATAACAATTGTTAATGGTAGAGTGGTTAGAAACACTGAATTAAATAGAATTATTAATGATAGTTATCATTCATATAAACCAGATAATCGCTATCCAATAGTTGTTTTAAATATAACTCTTGATCCTAGTTTAGTAGATGTTAATATTCATCCTACCAAAATGGATATAAAATTTGGTAAATTTGAAGAACTTACTAATTTAGTTAGTAAAATGATTAGAAATGCCATTATAAACAAAAATTTGATACCAGAGGTTTCTTTAGAGGAAGAATATGTACCTAAAGTATCTATTTTTGATACAGTAAATCCATATAAAAAAAAGGAAGAATCAAAAGAAATTGTAACAAGTGTGGTAGAAAAACCAAAATATGAAGAAATGACTTTAAACTTAGAGAGAGTAAAAGAAGATGAAGACAAATACGAAAAAGTAGAGTCAATGGTTAAAGAAAAGACAGAGGCAATTGAACAAATCCCTGAACTATATCCTGTTGGTGTTGTTCATGGGACATATATTATTTGTCAAAATGAAAAGGGAATGTATTTAATCGATCAGCATGCCGCTAAAGAGCGAATTAATTATGAAGTAGTGAAAGAACGATTAGGTAATCCAAAAATAAAATCAATAGCCCTTCTTGTACCTATTACAATAGAACTTACAAGTAATGAGTTTTTAATTGTAAGAAATAATTTTGATTTATTTGAAAAAATAGGATTTAAAATAGAAGAATTTGGTATTAACTCTATTATTATTAAGGAGCAACCACTATGGCTCCCAAAAGGAAATGAAGAAGAAAACATTAAACAAATAGTTGATTTAGTTATTGATTGTGAAAAAGATTTTGATATAGCTAAATTTAATGATCATTTGGCGGCTACAGTAAGTTGCAAAATGTCAATTAAAGCAAATGATAGAATAACACTAGAGGAAATGGAAAATTTAGTAAGTGATTTGAGAAAATGTAAAAATCCCTATAATTGTCCACATGGTAGACCAACGATAATTTTTTATTCTAATTATGATTTAGAAAAATTATTTAAAAGAAGTGGTTTTGATAAAACTTATTAATTTTAAAATAAGTTTTTTTGTTTTTTGTGATATAATTAGTTTGTGGTGATATTATGAAAATTAGTGTTATAATTCCAGTTTATAATAGCAGTACGTATTTAAGAAAATGTTTAGATTCCGTTGTTAATCAAACTTTAAAAGATATAGAAATTATTGTTATAAATGATGGATCTACCGATGATTCAAAAAATATAATAGAAGAGTATTTATGTAAATATAAAAATATTATTTTTATTGACCAGGAAAATAAAGGTATTGGAAAAACAAGAAATATAGGTATTAAAAAAGCAACAGGTGAATATATTACTTTTGTTGATAGTGATGATTATATTAAAGAAAATATGTTAGAGGAATACTATAAGTACGCTAAGAAACATAATTTTGATCTAGTAATTGGTTCATATATAAAAAAAATAAATAATAAAGAAATAATATTTGAAAATAATAAATTTAAGACAGGAAATGTAAAAACAACACCACAAATATTATATTTAATTGAATATGGACCATGGGCAAAGTTATATAAACGTGAAATGCTTATTAATAATAATATTTATTTTGATGAAAAAAGGAAATATGAAGATATGCCTTTTGTAAGTAAAGCTCTTTTGAAAAGCAAATTAATTGGTCAAATAACTGAACCATATTATTATTATATAATTCATAATAATAGTGAAACAACTACTATGGATAAAAGAGTTTTTGATATATTAGATATTTTAAAAGAAATAAAAGATTATTATAAAAGAGAGTATTATTTAAGAGATGAACTTGATTATGTAATAATTGATAAAGTAACAACTTATATGCTTCAACAAAGAGTTCAAAAAGATAATAAACTAAGAATTGAGTTTATAAATGCAGGGTATGCTTTTTTAAACAAAAATATAAAAAATTGGAGAGGAAATAAGTATTATAAAAAGACTAATTTTCTAAAAAGAATTATTAAAAATAATAAAAAAATATTAAAAATATATTGCAATATATATGCTTTTATTAAAAGAAAATAAAGGAGAGATGTATATGAAATTAAATTTAAAAAATGGCAAATTAACTATTTTTATGGGAATCTTGCTAATTAATTCTAATTTAGTATTAACAGGATGTTCAAATAAAAACTATGATAATAAAAATGTACAAATAATAGAAACAACAGTTAATAGTGATGTAAATGTAACTACAGATTTAGAAGCGGTTACAATTGAAGAAGCAACATATGAAGAAACAAATAAAGATGAAATAGTTTTAAAATACTATCAAGATGAAGAAACAAAAATTAAAAGGTTATTAAATTCTAATGATAAAGACATGAAACAAAAGGTAAGCGAAAAGGTAGTAACACTTGTTGATTTCCTTTTTTATGATGGTGAAATTAAAGGTATAACTCGTACAGATATATCTGATGAAACAAAAAATAAATTAATGAATATAATAGAAAAAGTAGATACCAAAATAGAAAAGAGATTCCCAGATTATAAAGAAAAGATATCTGATAAGACATCAGATGCTTTAAATTTTATTAAAGAAAAAGGAACAAATGGAATTCATAAATTAGATGATTATTTAAATCAAAAAGTGGATAATTATGATGAATTTAAAGATGTAGCCAACTCTATTATATCTAATACTAAAGATGATTTTAATGAGGTAAAGGATTTAGCAAAATCAGGTTTTTCTAAAGTTAAGGATTACTATGAAAATTGGCGTGAAGATGTTAAAAATAATGAATAAAGGTATAAAAAAATAAAATTTATATAAATTAACAAATTTGAGTATTCTTTATAATGCTAATTTCCTAATTTATCGATTTATAATGTTTTAAAATATATGGTAAATTTTTTTCTGTAAGACATTATTAGAGGAAGAATAAATGAACAGAAAAGAAATTTAATCTATTAAATGCTGCTATGTTTAAAGCATTATTTAGAAGTGAAGAAGCAAGAGATATAATTGCAAATGTAATTAGTATATTACTAGGTATTGATAAAGAAAAACTTATATATGCCGAATATAATTCAGGAGAACTAGTTAAAAATAAACTATTTGAAAAGGGAAAAGTATGTGATATTATCATTAAGATAGATAATGATAATAAAATAATACTAGAAATGAATGGATCACTAAATAATAATATTTTTGATAAAATGCTACTTATTCTTTTACTATTATAAATGAAGGTATAAGAAAAGTAGAAAATTTGCATACAAATTCAGATTTTGTTGGTTATTAGACGAATAAAGAAGCTCATAAACAAGTTTTTTCTATTCAAAAACATTTCTTTAGCAACAGTTTATCTATAGAAGAAATATAAAAATTATAATAGAAATAATCAATTTAATTTATATAAAAAGAAAAAAGCTAATTAAAAATTAATACAATTTTTATTGCAATTAGCTAAAATAAAATGTATAATTTCCATTAGAGTAGGAGAGTGTTTGTATGAGGAATAATAAAAAAGGATTTACATTAATAGAACTACTAGCAGTTATAGTAATACTAGCAGTTATAGCTTTAATTTCGACTCCAATCGTATTGAATTTAATCAATAATGTAAGAAAGGGAGCTTTTGCTAGGAGCACTGAAGGAGTATTAAAAGCTTCTAAATTATATTACTCTGCAAATTTAATAGAAGACATAACACCAAATAAAAACATATTTACATGTGATAATAAAGAGTGTTTGTCAAATAATGGTGTGAAATTAGATGTAGAAGGAAATATGGGAACTGGCAATGTTACTATTAAAGATGATGGAAATATATTTTTTACATTAACAAATGGTAAATATTGTGCAGTAAAATATGAAGAAAATAGTAATATAGTCTTAAAAGAAGGAAATTGTAGTAATATAGATTTAACAAATGATGCAACACCACCAATAATAAAAAATGTAACAGTAAATACAACAACAAATAGTATAACAATTGTTGTAAGTGCTGAAGATATGGAAAGTGGAATACATCATTATGAATATAGTATAGATGGTGGACAAACATATGAAGAAGAAAATACAAATACTAAAACATTTAAAAATCTAGAAAAGAAAGATTATGAAGTAAAGGTAAGAGTATATAATAAAACATATGGAAAAGATAATTATAGTGAAAAAACAGGAATGGCAGAGTCAGATATAATATTAACAAAGTTAAAAGATATTGATTTGCCTAAAATAACAGTAACTCCTGAAGAATGGTCAACAAGTAAAGAAGTAAGTGTAGAATATTATGGGGCATTAATACAAGAATACAGTTTAGATGGGAACACAACATTTAGCTCATATGAAGGGCCATTTGCTATAACAAAAAATGGAGTTATAACAGCAAAAGCATCAGATGGCACCAATAGTATAACAAGTTCAACACAAATAACAAAGATAGATATAGAAAAACCAACAATAAAGGTAAGTGATATAAATGAAGTGTATAGCAAACAAGATGAAATAACACTTACTCTAAAGGATAATTTATCAGGAGTAACACATTATTGTGTAACAAATATAAATAGTAGCGATAGTTGTAATTGGTTAAAGGGAAAAGATATAGTAAAATATGAAATAAATGCAAATGGAACATATTATGCCTTTAGTAAAGATTTAGTAGGAAATATATCAGAAGGACAAGAATTTGTTATATCTAAAATAGATACTGAAAGACCAGTGGCTAAATTAGAAGTAGGAAATGTAACAACAAATAGTATAACAGTAAAAGCAACATGCAGCGATAATATAGGAATAACCAAATATGAGTATAGTAAGAATAATGGAGTAGATTATGTAGTAGGACAAAATGAAACACATATATTTGAAGGATTAACAACAGGAACATATAACTTAAAAGTAAGATGCTCAGATGAAGCAGGAAATAGCGCTGAAGCAAGTGCCATAGGAACAACAAATAATATAGATAAAATAAATCTTAATGTATCAAATTCAGGAGTATGGAGTTCAAGTAAGACAGTAACTATACAATATCCAAATAATGATAAATTAGTTAATAAGTATACTATAATAAATGGAACAGCAACAAAAGAAGATGGAACAGTACTTGAGGCAGGTAAAACATACACTGCAAGTTCATTAAGTGAAAAGATAATATTTACAAGTAATGGAAATATAGTAGCACAATCAAGTGATGGAATTAATACTGTAACATCAGATTCTTTACTAGTAAGTAAAATAGATACAACAGTTCCAACGATATCAAATTTTACTGTTACAAGTAAAACAACCGATAATATAACAGTAAAAGCAAGCGGAACAGATAATGAGTCAGGGATAACACATTATGCTTTTAGTAAAGATAATGGATTAACGTGGATAGGTGTACAAGAAGGAAATTCATATACATTTAATGGATTAACACAATATACAGATTATCAAATAAGGGTAAGAGTATATAATGGAACATATGCATCAGGTGGAAGACTATATAAAGATAGCGAAATGCAAACGATAAAAACAAATGCGGGAACATATACAATAACATTAAATGGAAATGGTGCAACAGCTACAGGAAGTGCAAATACAAAGGTAACATATGCATCAAGTACATTATCTGCAATAACAAAACCACAAAGGAAATATACAGTATCATTTAGTTTAGGAAGTACAGGTGCAAGTGGAACAACAACAGCCAAAACAAGTACATATACATTAAATGGATGGTATACAGCTGCAAGTGGAGGAGAGAAAATAATTAATAGTGATGGAACACTAGTAGCAAGTACATCATATACAAATGCAAGTAGACAATGGATAAAAACAAGTAATGTAACATTATATGCACAATGGACAAGTCAAAGTGTAACGTTACCAACAGTAACAAAGACAGGAAACACATGTAAATGGAGAAGTTATACAAGTGGTGCAACAATGACACCAACATCAAATACAACGTTAACGGCGATATGTACAGCTAATACATATACAATAACATTTAATGCCAATGGAGGACAGACAAGTACATCAAGTAAAAAAGTAACATATGGAAGTACATATGGAGATTTACCAGTACCAACATATAGTGGATATACATTCTTAGGATGGTATACAAGTGCAACTGGTGGAACAAATGTTATAAATACCACTAATGTATCTATAACATCAAATCAAACCCTTTATGCACAGTGGGGAAAGCAAGCAAATGTACTGACTATACAAAGTAATTCCACTTCACCAATTTATGTTGAAGTATTAGTTGCTGGCACATCAATTTATAAAAAGCTAAATTCTTCAACTGATTCTATTTCATTTACTCCATCATCTGGTGCACCTATGACGATAAAATGGTCCCCTTATAAATTAACAACTTGTGGTTTATATGGATTAAATTCGTTACAAACTTATCCTACAAGTATAACTAATTCAGGGAAAAGTGTTTCTGCTAGTTTTGATGGAAGTTCATATTCTTATAGCTTTACAATGCCAAATAATGATATAAATATAAGTTTTTACGTATTGTCACAGTGTAAATAACTAAGTATATAATATTTTAGTTATGAATGTTTATGCAACATGATTTTATTATAAAAAACTAAGATTATAATGAAATTTTAGAACTCAATTTTATACAAAGCTTTCTGAAATTATTACAAAACAATCGTAAAATAACACCAATTTAGACTTATAATAAAAAAATGTAAAAAGTATGGTTCCTTGTAAAATAGTGTCGATAAATAATAAAATTGATGAATGAGTTAATTATAGATGGCGTTGAAAAAACAATCACTTTATAATAATTTTTTCATTTTGGGAATATTTTTACAAGAGTTTTTCCAAATTAACAGATTTTTTATCATTTTGAATATCGGAAAGTTCATGATAACTATTGTTAGTAATGACATAGGTTTATATCTTCTGTTGCTTTGAATTCATAGATACAGTAAAAAAAGAAATTTAGTTTAAAACTCTATCAATGACACAAACCTTAGTTATTTTGAGAATATCTTTTTCAGATTATTTTTCATAAGTTTTAGTTTAACTTGAAGATTAGTATTATTAGAAATATTTTTCCCTCCATTAACACAACATTGGTTTTGTTAATAATATCATAAGAATGTACAAAAACGTAATATAAAAATGCACGTTTTTATGCATTCTTTTTGTTATTTATAAGGAAAGTGCGATTAGGAGAAGGTAATAAAAAAATAGCCCAAATGAATGGACTAAATAGAAAAATGTATACCAAAAATAATTAATAAAGTTAATTTTTAAAAAATTTCTTAGGAATAACAGTTTCTTTGCCACAAAAACCACATTGAAGTGTAGAAACCTTCTTTTTAATTTTGAAATGGTATCTTTTTCTAGAATATTCATCATAAATAAAACAAGGGATACGATCTTCTTTGCCACAATTTAAACAAATGGAATCAATATCATCCGAATCATCAATGATATTATCAATAAAATCATCATTCATAAATAAATCCTCCATCATGTATAATAACATTTATAGTATACCATTTCTTCGTGACAAATAGGACATAATAACGGATCAATATGAAAATTTATTAAAATTTTATTTCGCCATTTATTTAATGTTTTTCTGAATGTAATTCTATTATTATCAATAAGATGAAACATTTTAATATTTAATTTAGTAGAATTATGATAGGCACCATAAAAACGAATATATTTAAAATTAGATTCAGGAATATGCATAATAAGTCTTTGAATGAATTGATAAGCATGTAATTTTTCAATTACAATAACATTATCTTCATGTCTTTGATACCAAAAGGTAACAAAATTACCATCATAATCTATGATACGAGATTCAGCCATAACAGGGCGAGATAAATATCTACATACATAAGAAAGTAATCCAGTAATAGATTTAAATTTACATTTAGGTGCATATACATAAAAACCATCTGTATAATCAAAATAAAGCTTATTTTTAATTTTTCTAAAATCATTTTTACAAATTTCATTCTCAAGTAAATCAAGAATTAATTTCATCCAACGTTTTCTAAATGAGGCATAAGAAAAGAAATCAACACTAACAAATTTATTTGTTATATTAGAAATACCTTCATCAAGTAAAATCATATGAATGTGAGGGTTAAAATTAAGAGGTCTACCATAAGTATGTAAAACAGAAATAAAGGCAGGGATAAGATTTTGTTTTTTATACTTTTCCATAAACCAACATTTAACAGTAGAAGCAGATGCATAAAATAACAAATTTAATAATTTGCGATTGTTTCTAAAGTAACCTCTTAATTCTTTAGGGATAGTAAAAACAACATGGCGATGTTTAAAATTAAAAAGTTTAGAGTGAATAGAAATCGCTCTATCTTCATTATATTTATTACCACAGGAAGAACAAAAACGAGTTTTACAAGTATGTGGAACAATTTCTTCTTTATGACAATTAGGACATTCATATAAAGAATATCCTAATTTGAAAGATTTACACAAAAGAAAATTATTAATTACTTTATCAATAATAGGTTTGCGTTTTCTATTAGCAAATTTAATTTTATAATTATCCCAATGGTCTTTAAAAATATCTTTTATATGAAATAAAACTTTTCTATTTTTAACTTGCTCTTTATAAATTTCAAAATCATTATCTTTTTCAGTACAAACTATCATAACATCACTGATAATAATTATATCACTAAACTTGTTATAATAAAAAGCACCCGATAGGGTGGCGAATGAAATTTATTTCATTCTTTTTTTTATATTTTAATAGAATTTGGAGGTATAACATGAAAAAATTAGATAAATTAAAACATGAGTTATTTATAATGAAAACACAAAATATAAAACTTAATTATTCTGAATTAGCTAGAATATAAGGCTGTGATCGAATGCCTGTAAAAAAATAAAGAAGAAACATTAAACAAGACTAAGAAATCAAAATTGGATAAATACAAAGGTAAAATAAGAAATAAACTAAAGTTACCAGAATCTACAATAAAGGATATTTATGATTATTTTAAAAGGAAAGACTGTTCTGTCAATTAGATTATTTTCAGAATATTCATACTTTTTATTATGCTTTCT
>URIY01000026.1 GCA_900547995.1 uncultured Mycoplasmatota bacterium | reverse complement strand
TAGACGCATATCTGCCTATTTATTGCGAAAAAATTTTACTCTTTTTATCTGTTTTTCCCTTAATTTATTTACTTTAATTTACGTGATATGGTATAATAAGTTAGTAATTAAGATGTAATAGGAGGATGTACATGAGTTTTATAAAAAATATATTTTATAATTTTAAAAAGTATGCATTTTTACTTGAACAAATTGTTATGCGTGACTTTAAAGTTAAATATAAAAGAAGTGTTTTAGGAATATTATGGTGTTTGTTGTATCCACTTTTAATGATGGCTGTTATGGCAATTGTATTTTCTCAAATGTTTGCTGTAAGAGTAGAAGGAGTCAATTATTTAGTATATCTTATGACAGGACTTGTCATGTTTAATTATTTTAATGAAGCATCACATACGGCGATGACATCTATTGTTGAAAATTTTCAACTAATGACTAAAGTTTATATACCAAAGTATATATTTCCACTTGCTAAATGTCTATTTGTAGGTATAAATTTTTTACTTACTTTAATTCCATTAGTTATAATTATATTATTTACAGGTAGTGGTGATACAAAGTGCCATTTAAATATTTATTATTTATTGTTACCATATATATATTTATGTTTATTTATGTTTACTTTGGGAATTGGGTTATTACTTTCAGCTATATCTGTTTTTTTAAGGGATATATTTCATATTTATGGAATAATTCTTACTATTTGGAATTATTTTACACCAATCTTTTATGATATTTCCATGATACCTGCATCACTTCAACCAATTTTTAAATTAAATCCTTTATATATGTTTATAAATGCATCAAGAGAAATTATCTTATTTTCAAAATGTCCATCACTTACTAGTTTATTAATGTGTGGTGGGGTTGCAGCTTTAACATTATTAATAGGAAGTTTTATATTTAAAAGAAAACAAGATAAATTTATTTATTATATTTAGGAGGTATTATATGATACATGTTAAAAATGTTTCTATGAAATTTAATTTAGGAATAGATAAAGGTTATTCTATAAAATTATTGTTTATTTCTTTATTTAATAAAAAGTATAAAAGAAAAAAAGAATATTTTAGTGCTTTAAATAATATTAGTTTTGATATAAAACCTGGTGAAGTTATAGGATTAATAGGTTCTAATGGAGCAGGGAAAAGTACATTATTAAAAGTTGTAAGTGGCGTTATGAAACCAACAACTGGTAAAGTTATTGTAAATGGTGCGATTTCACCTATGATAGAACTTGGAGCAGGTTTTGATCAAGAATTAACGGCAAGAGAGAATATATATTTAAATGGTGCAGTTCTTGGTTATTCAAAGAAATTTATTAATGAAAAGTTTAATGAAATAGTTGAATTTTCAGAGTTAAAAGATTTCTTAGATGTGCCTGTTAAGAATTTTTCATCTGGTATGACGGCTAAACTTGCTTTTTCTATCGCAACCGTTGTAAATCCAGAAATATTAATTGTCGATGAAATATTGTCAGTTGGTGACATAAAATTCCAAGAAAAGAGTAAAAATAAAATGATGGAGATGATAAATGGTGGGACAACAGTTTTATATGTATCCCATTCACTTGAATCCATTATGGAATTATGTAATAGAGTAATTTGGCTTGATCATGGTGAAATTGTTAAAATAGGTGATGCGAAGAAGATATGCAAGGAATATTATAAAAAACAAATGGGAAAAGATTTTGAAGAATGAAAAAGATATTATTTACAGCATATGATTTAAATGTTGGTGGTATTGAAAAGGCTTTAGTTACTTTACTAAATAAATTAAATGATTACGATATAACACTTGTTTTAGAACATAAGGAAGGAATATTTTTAAATCTAATACCTAAAAATATTAAAGTAATAGAATATAAAGTATCGACAAGTAAATTTACTATTTTTAGAAAAATATATAATCGTTTAAAATTAATATTATTCACAAGAAAAATAAAAAATAAATATGCTTTTTCCTGTAGTTTTGCAACATATTCTATACCAGGAGCCCATATTGCTCTTGCAGCTTCTTCTAATAATTGTCTTTATTTACACGCTAATTACTATGTTTTATATAACAATGATACAAAGAAAATGTCTGAATTTTTAGACTCGGTTATGATAAAAAGATTTAAAAAACTTGTATATGTATCAAAAGAAAATATGTTAAGTATTACTAGTCATTATAATAATATAAGTGAAAAAGGAATAGTATGTAATAATTTGATTGATGATGATATGATAAATAAATTAAGCTATAAAGAAATCAATGAGAAGTTTGACGGTATTACCTTTGTAAATATTGGAAGACATGATGAGAAACAAAAACAATTAATAAATCTATTTAATGCGACTAAAAAACTTACTCTTGAAGGTTATAAATTTAAGTTATATTTAATAGGTGATGGTCCTGATACTAAGATGTATAAAGACTTTGTTTCTAAAAATAATTTAGGCAATAATATTATTTTTTTAGGTCGTAAGGAAAATCCTTATCCATATTTTAAAAAAGCAAGTGCAACGGTATTATCATCTAAATATGAAGGTTACCCTGTTGTTTTTTTAGAGGCTATGACGCTCAATTGCCCAATTATATCAACTAAGGTATCTGACTGGAAAGAACTTGATAGGGAATATGGTATTTTTGATGATAATATATATAATGCTATGAAAGAATTTCTTGATCATGGATTTATTATAAAAAAGAAATTTGACGCTAAAAGATATAATGATGACATATTAAATAAAATAAAGGAATTAATAAATAACGAATAAAAAAGGAATAGGTGATTATATATGCATAATTTTGATTTCAAATTAGAGCCTGGTAAAAGTATAGAAAATAATTATAAGTATGAAAAAAAGGATCCTGTTATATCCATAATAACGTGTGTTTATAATGGAAAAGATATTTTTTTACAAACTGTAAATAGTGTTTTAAACCAAACTTATCCATATTATGAATTTATTATTATTGATGATGGTTCTACAAGTAAAGAAACACTTGCATTACTTGATAAAGTGGAAAAAATGGATGATCGTATTTCTTTATATCATAAAAAAAATGAGGGTTTGTCAGCAAGTAAGAAATATGGTTTAAATAAATGTTCTAGTACAAGTAGATACGTAGTTTATTTGGATTGTGATGATTTAATTAATAAAACATATTTGGAAACTCTTTATTTATCACTTGAGACTAATCCGGATTATGCCTTTGCTTATACTGATTCAGTTGGTTTTGAGGGGCAAGAATATTTATGGCAAAGATCTTTTAATATTGATATTATGAAAAAAGAAAATCTATTTGTTTCTACGGCAATGATTAAAAAAGATGTATTGTTGAAAGAAGAAAAAGCTTTTACACGTGAAAAAGCAGTGTTTGAAGATTGGATGTTATGGCTTAATTTACTAAAGAAAGGTTATAAACCATTACATGTAAATTATTTTGGCTTTTGGTATCGCAGAAGTGATGCTGGAGAATTATCTAAAGCCAAAAAGAAGAATAGAAAAAGAGCCATTAACCTAATAAAAAAGTTATCTAAAGAAGTCACTAATTATGTAGAGGCAAAACAGTACCCAGTTCAAAATTATAATTGGGATGGAATTATGGATATGCCTGATAGTGTTATTACCCCAAATGTTCAAAATAAAGACAAAAAGAAACTTTTATTTATTATACCTTGGATGGTTATGGGTGGTGCTGATAAATTTAATTTAGATGTTTTGAAATTACTTGATAAAAATAAATATGAGGTTACTATTATTACAACTATTCCAACTATTTATCAGTGGAGAGTTTTCTTTGAAAAAGAGGCTTATGAAGTATTTGATTTAAGTACCTTTATAGATGAAAAATACTGGAATGGCTTTATTAATTACATTATTGATTCAAGAAAAATAGATTTAGTTTTAGTAAGCAATAGCTCATATGGATACGCATCAATTCCATATATAAAGGCTTGTTATCCAACTATTCCAATTATTGATTATATCCATATGGAAGAGTGGTATAACAGAAATGGTGGATATTCAAGAGATTCAAGTGCTGTAAATGAATTTATTGATAAAACATATTTTTGTAATAAAAAAAGTCAGTTGCTCATGAATGAAATGTTTGGTATAGATAAAAAGAAAACTGATACTATTTATATTGGTGTTGATGAAAAAAAATTTGATGCAAACAACTACGATAAAAAAGAATTACTTATAAAATATAAAATCCCTAAAAATAAAAACATAATAGGTTTTATATGCCGAATAGATTATCAAAAACGTCCATTATTATTTGTTCATATAATGAAAAGATTATTAGAACAAAATAATAATTTACATTTTATTATTGCAGGTGATGGACCACTTTTAAAGCAAATGAAAACCCTTGCCCGTAAGTTTAAAATAACAGATAGTATTAGTTTTTTAGGAAAATGTAATAATCCATCTGAAATTTATAGTATATGTGATATTACCGTAAATTGTTCCCTTAAAGAAGGCCTAGCTTTAACATCATATGAATCTCTTTCCATGGGTGTTCCTGTTGTATCGAGTGATGTTGGTGGACAAAGTGAACTTATCGATGATACGGTTGGTGCCATCGTACCACTTATGCAAAAGGAAGAAGATATTCATTTTACAAATTATTTAGATGAAGAAATAGATATATATGTTTCTTCTATAAATAGAATATTAAATAATTTAGATAAATATAAAGTATCTTGCCGAAAGAAAATTATAAATGGTTTTACAATTGATAATATGATTAAAAATTTTGAAAAAGAAATAGATAGTGTTATTAAGACACCAAATCAAAATATTGTAAAAATGGCAAGTAATATTGATAGTAAAAATTTATTAAAAGACTATATTAATTTATATTTTATGTCATGTAAAGAAGAGAGTTCGTGGAGTAAGTTAGAATATACAAAAGCGGTATATGGTGGTATTTCTGAAGAATTTAAAAAGAAACATCGTAAATTATATATGTTTAAATATAGTACAGATAAATTTTTCTATAAATTAAAAATTGGATATCAGGCAAGTAATTTAGAAGCATCTATTATTAAGTTTATAAAAAATTTTGTTAGAACTTTAAAAGAATTATTAAATATTATTATTAATTTTATTAAATGTTTAGTTGGATTGATTAAAGGTATTGTGAGGTAGATTTATGAAGAATATATTATATATAGTAATTCCATGTTACAATGAGGAAGAAATGCTTCCTATTACAACAGAAAAACTATCATTGAAAATGAAGAATTTAATTGATAAAAAAATGATATCAAATAAAAGTAAGGTAATGTATGTTAATGATGGATCAAAAGATAAAACTTGGGATTTAATAAAGGAATTTAGTAAAAAGGATTATTTTACTGGTATCAATTTATCATGTAATAAGGGACATCAAAATGCTCTTTTAGCAGGATTAATGACAGCTAAAGAGTACGCAGATATCGTAATTAGTATGGATGCCGATTTGCAAGATGATATAGATGCGATTGATAAAATGATAGAAGAGTATAATAATGGCTCAGAAATTGTATATGGTGTAAGGAGCAGTCGAAAGAAAGATACTTTCTTTAAAAGAAAAACAGCAGAAATGTTTTATAAATTTATGCAATTTATGGGTGCCCGTATCATTTATAATCATGCTGATTATCGTTTGACTAGTAAGAGGGTATTAAATAATTTAGAATCATTTGAAGAGGTAAATTTATTTTTAAGAGGTATTTTTCCATTAATTGGCTTTAAGTCATCTAATGTTTATTACGAAAGAAAAGAAAGAGTAGCCGGAAAATCAAAATATCCACTTAAAAAAATGCTTTCTTTTGCATGGGATGGAATTACATCATTTAGTATTAAACCTATAAAGCTTGTTTTAAATATGGGAATTATTATATTTGGTTTAAGTTTAATTATTATGCTTTATTCTATTATTGTAAAACTATTAGGCAATACCGTTAGTGGATGGACTTTCATTATATGTTCTATTTGGATGGTTGCTGGTATTCAGATGTTATCACTTGGAATAATTGGACAATATATAGGTAAAATATATAATGAAACAAAAAAGAGACCAAGATATATTATTGCCGATAATTTAATGGAGAAGGAAAAACATGAAAGAAAATAATATTATATTAAAGACAAGTAGTAATATGTATGATAAGGTATGCAAATATATTAAGCTTCCAAAAATGATACTTGCTATAATTTCCCTTATAATTCTTATTATTTCTATTATTCCTTTAATTAAGATTGCCAAGTATAATCATCCTGTTGCTGATGATTATGATTATGGAATTATAACTTTTAATACTTGGAACGATACACATAATGTTTTTAAAACGATTGGATCTGGTTTTCAAACATCAAAAAATTTCTATAATACATGGCAAGGAACTTATAGTGCAACCTTTTTAATGTCTTTAAATCCTGTTCATTTTGGATTTAGAAATTTAGGAACATGTATTTTACTATTTAGTTTTCTTATATCAACCTTTTATTTTTTATATGTTTTACTTGTAAAATATTTAAATATTGATAAATGGTCTTATATCATAGTTGCAAGTATAATATGTTTTTTAGGAATTGAATTTTCATCATCACCAGTAGAGGCCTTTTATTGGTGGAATGGTTCTGTTTATTATACTTTCTTTTATAGTTTATCATTAATTTATTTTGGCCTTATTTTATCTTTATTTAAGACTAAACGAAAAGTATTATATATGATTATTTTATCAATTCTTAGTATTATTATTGCTGGAAGTAATTACACAACTTGTTTGATTAACTTAATAATATTATTCTTAGGAACATTATATTTATTTTTTGAAAAAAATAAGAACTATAAGTATATTCTTTCCTTATTTCTATTATATTTAATTTGTTTTATGGTAAATGCCCTTGCTCCAGGTAATAATGCAAGAGCAAGCATGGTAGAAGGGACAAGTGCTATTTTAGCCATTATAAAATCATTTAAATATGCAGCCTATTATTTTAATGAATGGACTAATCTTTTTACTATTATCTGTTTTATTATTATAGGCTTTATAATATATCCTAATTTAAAATATATAAATGGTTTTAATAAACATCCACTATTATTTAGTTTTATTTCTATATGTCTTTTTGCCGCTCAATTCACACCACCTTTATATGCCATGTCTAATATAGGTGAGGGAAGACTTAGAAATATAATTCACTATAGTTATTACCTAATACTTTTATTTAATCTTATGTATTATATTAATTGGTTTAAATGTAGTGTAATTGATAAAAAGTGTGAAAGTAGTTTAAGTAAAAGATTTTCTATAAACAATAATGTGCCAATATTAATTTTAGGGATTCTTTTATTTGTAAATACTTTTTCAAATAAAGAAACTTTTATTAGTTATAAGGCTTATAATTCATTAAAAAGTGGAGAAGCAAGTATTTATTATAATGAATATTTAGAAAGATTAGAAAAATATTTAAGTGATGATAAAAATATAACTGTAAAAGAGCATACAGTTAAACCATATTTATTATTCTTTAGTGATATAACAGAAGATAGTATACATTGGCAAAACTTATCTGTTGAAAGATTTTATCACAAAGATAGTGTAGTATTAATAAAAAATAATCAGGATTAAACCTGATTATTTTTTGTATGAATCAATAATAGTTGTATAGTTGCTTTTTAATTTATCATCATTAATTGACATATTGTATTTTGATCTAATTTCATCCCATGCAGTAACGCTTAATTTTTTATCACTATCTAATTTGTTAGTAACAAGTGTATCTTTTATATCATCTTTTACGGTATCTAAAGATGGTTTCTCATTTTGACTTATTTTTAATATAATGTGATATCCATAAGTAGTTTTTACTGGTTCCTTAGTATATTCATTATCTTTTAAAGCATAAGCTGCATCAAAGAATTCACTTACAACGCCTTGCTTTGTAAAGTTAGCAAATAAACCACCTTCAGAAGCAGTACCTTCATCAGCAGAATTATCTTTAGCAAGTGTAGCAAAATCTTCACCATCATCTAATTTTTTAATTAATTCTTTTGCTTTATTTAAAGCTTCTTCTTCAGCTTTCTTTTTATCTTCATCAGACATATCATCAGTAGTTGATGGTTTTATAAGAATATGTCTAACAGTCATTTCACCAAATATTTCTGAATTATAATATTCATTAATTTCTTCATCAGTTAATTTGCTCTCTAAATATTTTTTTACTACTTCATCTTTTTTATAACTTAAAGCAATTTCTTTAGCAAGTTCATCTTCATTTGCATATCCATTACTTTTTAAAGCAGCACTGAAATCCATATTATACATTTCATATTGAGTTTTTAAAGATTTAATTTGTTTTTTAGCATATTCTTCAGCTTCTTTAGAGTCCTTGATTTCTTTATCAGCGATATATTCATCAATCTTATTAATTATAATATTAACTCCGTTTGCATCTTTTAATTCCTCATATAAATCCTCTGCTGTTAAATTAAATCCGTCAATTGAAGCAACAACTTCTTGTCCATTTTCAAGTTTAGGAACTTTACCACATCCAGTTACTGTAAGTAGGCAAGCACCAAGTACAACTAATAGTTTCTTTTTCATGTTATCTTTCCTTTCTTTAATTGCACATTCTCCTCTAACTGTACAAGGATATAATACCAAAAATAAGCAAAAAATACAATAATTTAGTTATAAGTATTCACACTTATTTAAAATTTTCATAAAATAACGTGAAAAGAGAAAAAAAGGAGGTATGAAATTATGTGTAATTCAGGTGTATCTGGAGCTGCAATCGTTTTAGTATTATTTATTCTTTTAATAATCATACTTGGAGCTTATATTTAAGCCATATGGAATAGGAGGTAAAATCCATGTCTTGTCAATCAAATAACTGTGGAACTGGTGCAAGTACAGGAACTGGTACTAACTACATTATTATAATTGTATTATATATCTTACTTGCTATCATACTAGGTTCAGCAGTTCGAAATAATTACTATTACTAGGAGGGAATAACCTTCCTTTTTCTTTTATTTATAAAAATAGTCATAAATTATTTACTTTTGGTGGTCCTAGTGGTAAAATGATGGTGTAAGGTGGAACAAAGTGGTGCAAAGTGGGTGATAATTATGTTTATGGGTGAGTATAATCATACAATTGATGATAAAGGAAGAATTATTATGCCGTCTAAATTTCGTGATGGTTTAAGTAATGAGTTCGTAATTACCCGTGGCATGGATTGTTGTCTTGCTATTTACCCAATAGATGCATGGAAAGAAATTATTTCACACTACCAACAACTACCTAATACAAAAGATGCACGAAGCTTTATGCGTTTTCTTATATCAGGTGCATCAACTGTTTGCATTGATAAACAAGGAAGAATTAATATTCCAAGTTCTTTATCATTGTATGCTTCTTTAAATAAAGATTGTTCCATTATTGGCGTTGATGATCACATAGAAATTTGGAATACCGAAATTTGGAATAAATACCTTTCTGACAATGAGCCTAATATTGCTGATATTGCCGATAAGTTATTTTCAAAGAGTTTATAGGGGGATTTCTTATGCATATTAGTGTATTGTTAAAAGAAACAATTGATGAACTTAATTTAAAGGAAAATAGTATTGCTGTTGATTGTACATTAGGTTATGGTGGTCATAGTAGTGAAATATTAAAAAGAATACCCAAAGGTAAATTGTATTCTTTTGATCAAGATGATGAGGCCATTATTTCTAGTACCAAACGATTAAGTGAAATATCAAATAATTTTACGATTATTAAAAGTAACTTTGCTTATTTAAAAGAAAAACTAGAAGAAAAAGGTATATCAAAAGTTGATGCGATTGTTTATGACCTTGGTGTATCTAGTCCACAATTAGATGAAGATGAAAGAGGATTTAGTTTTCATAAGGATTCAAGGTTAGATATGCGTATGGATAGAACGCAAAAACTATCTGCCCATGATGTTGTTAATAATTATTCATATAACGATTTAACAAGAATTTTTAGAGAATATGGTGAAGAAAAATATGCAAGTAGTATTGCTAGAAAAATAGTTGATACGCGTAACTTACACACAATTGATACAACTTTAGAACTTGTTGATATTATTAAAGATAGTGTTCCATTTAAGTATAAAAATGAAAAACATCCTGCAAGAAAAGTATTTCAGGCTATAAGAATTGAAGTAAATAATGAACTAGAAGTATTTGAAAAATCCTTAAAACAAGCCTTAGATATAATTAATGTTGGTGGACGTATTTGTGTTATAACCTTTCATTCACTAGAAGATCGCATTTGTAAAAATATTTTTAAAGAATATACAAGTGTACCAAAAGAATTATCTAAATTACCAATTATCCCTGAAAAATTAAAACCTAAATATAAACTTATTGGCTCGTTTGAACCAACTGAGGAAGAAATTATAAATAATAAAAGAAGTAGAAGCGCTAGACTACGTGTTATTGAAAGAATAAAAGATTAGGGTGATAAAATGAAAAAAGTTAAAGTAAGAAAAAGTAAATTAAGTAAAATGGAAACAATGTTATATACTTTTGGATTGCTTTGTGTTATTATGACAATAGTGCTTAAAGTATTCTGTGGTGCTAGTGTAGGTCACTTAAATATATCTGTTGAAAAAACAAGATATGAAGTGGATGAACAAGCAAAGAAAAATGAAAGTTTAACAATGAAAGTTAGTGAACTTACATCATTTGATAATGTTAAAGAAGTAGTTAAAGATATGGGACTTGCTTATAACAATAATAATATTATTGTTGTTGATAAATAAAAGAGGTGCTTAATTTGAAAACAAGAAAAATAAAGAATGCCAATTGGAAATTTCCGAAAATAGTATTTCTTATCTTTCTTGTTTTTATTTTTGTGTTATTTATACAGTTATCTTATCTTTCACTATCTCCAACCATATATGGAATTAATATGGATGAATTTGCTCTTAATCGTAATACCATAAGTGGAATTCTTCCCGCAAGTCGTGGAAATATTTATGACTCTAGTGGAACTATTCTTGCACAAAATGTATCATCATATACAGTTATTGCTTATTTAGATGAATCAAGAACAGGTAATAGTAAGACACCACTTCATGTCGTTGATAAAGAAACAACGGCTAAAAAACTTTCTGAAGTGCTAGGAAAAGATGAAGATGATTTATTATATCTATTAAAAACATTTAGTGAACAAGGCAAATATCAAGTTGAACTTGCTCATGGTATTACAGAAATGAATAAAGAGGCGATTGAGAATTTAAATTTACCTGGCATTGATTTTGTTGAAAATTATAAAAGATATTATCCAAATGGTGATTTTGCATCCTATGTTATTGGATATGCTAAAACAAATGAAAATATTGAAACAGATGAAGATGGTTATACAAAAGTAACTTATGAAATAGATGGTGAACTTGGTATAGAGGCTAAATACAATGATTTACTTAAAGGAAAAGATGGATATTTAAGTTATCAAAGTGATAGATTTGGTTATAAAATTCCTGATACTAAAGAAACAAGAATTGAAGCAACTAATGGTGCCAACATATATTTAACTTTAGATTCTAATATTCAAAGATTTTTAGAAACAGCTGTAAAGGCTGTTAACAGTGAATATAAACCTGATTGGATGATGATTACTGTTATGGATGCTAAAACAGGTGATATATTAGGAACCGCATCTACACCATCATTTGACCCTAATATTAGAGATATAACTAATTATGAAAGCCCTCTTGTTACATACCTTTATGAACCAGGCTCAACTATGAAAACATATACTTATATGTGTGCTATTGAAAAAGGAACATATGATGGAAGTGCTACTTATGAATCTGGTAGTATAGAAGTTGAAGGTACTAAGATTAGTGATTGGAATGGTGGTCGTGGATGGGGAACGGTTACATATGATAAAGGTTATGAATATTCTAGTAATGTAGCCATTACAAACATTCTTCAAAAATTTATTGATAAAGATGATTTAAAAAGTTGTCTTGAAAGTTATGGATTTGGTAGTTATACTAATATAGAACTTCCAAGAGAAATGCTTGGCAATATAGAATTTAATTATCCTGTTGAGGTTGCAGCCGCTGGATTTGGACAAGGTATTACCACAACAGCAATACAACATTTAAGAGCCCTTAGTATGATTTCTAATGATGGTAGAATGTTGTCACCTCATATTGTTGATAAAATTATTGATCCAAATACAGGAAAAACAATATATGAAAGTAAAACAGAACAAAGTGATCAAGTTGTAAGTGTATCAACAGTGAATAAAATACGTGAACTTATGTATAATACTGTAAATGGTACTGATGTAGGTACCACAGGTTCTGCTTATAAAACAGATAGTACAGTTGTAATTGGTAAAACTGGTACGGCACAAATATATGATAATGAAACAGGTGGATATTTAAAAGATTCAAATGGATATATATATTCTTTTTCAGGAATGTTTCCAGCATCAGATCCACAATATATTATATATGCAGCTATAAAAAGACCAAATGTAGGATCAAGTAGTGTCCTTGCTAAACAAGTTAAATCAGTAATTGAAAATATTGTTAAATATCGTAATTTACAAGATGATACAGGCAAAAATACTAATGTTAAGAGTTTAACAGTTGAATCATATAAGAATAAGAAGATAGATGAAGTTATTCAAAGTCTTGAAGATTATAAATTAAATATTATTAAAATGGGTAGTGGAGATTACATTATAGATCAGTATCCTTTAAAAGGAGAAAAAATAATAAGTGGCGATAAATTCTTTATTAAAACAAACAGTGATACATATACTATGCCAAGTATTATAGGGTGGTCCAAAAAAGACGTACAAACACTTTGCAATATGTTAAGTATAAATTGTACTTTTAATGGTTATGGTTATGTAACTAGTCAAAGTATTAAAGAGGGTACAACACTTAATAATGATTTAAAATTAGATGTTGCATTATCCGATAAAAAGAGTATAATAGAGGCTAATTAAAAAGGGGCTGTATATTATATGGATAAGGATTTTGATGAAAACAAAATAGAAAAAGATATACAAACTTTTTCTATTTTTACTATATATGATACTGATTTTAATGATGCAACAAGTATTACTAATAGTTTAAATAAAGTTCTTTGCCAATATAAAGATTATAATAGGATGGAATTTTTTATAGATCCCTTTTTTCAAGAATTAACTAAATATTATATTAATAGTTATAATTTTCTCAATACTAATCAGTATGAAGAAATAATTAAATACTGTAAGGACAAGCTTAAAATTGAAAAATATGAAAATAATTATTGTAGTCAAAAATTATATGAATATTATAAAATAATTGAAGAAAATAGAGATGTGGATGATAAAACTTTTAGTTTAATAGTAAATACATATACTTTTTTTGCCGATTTTAGCAATATAGAAGAATATATTTTAAAAAGGTTACTTGAAGGAACAAATAAAATACCTAGATGTACGTACATAAATTTTTTTAAGCAGTTGGGAAGCAAACTATATAATAGAGAATTAAAAAAATATAATAAAAAGGGAGAAGTTGTTTTTGAAAGTATTAATGATACATATTTCAATAAAAATCATTTAGGAGTATATTTTCATTTTGATGAAGAAATTGCCATATCAGTTGGTAATTTAAAACAGGAAAATATAATTGAAAATTTGCGAACTCTTTTCCATGAAATTAATCATGCCAAACAATATAATGACGAAGAATACTATAATTATGATAAAAACGAAATTAGAAAAGAAATAATTTTACACTATTTATTTGAAAAAAAATATAAAAAGAATTATTGGAGTTTCAAACATGAATATGATGCCGAATATAAAGCAAGATTAGATACTACTAATTTTGTACGAAAATATACACTTTTAGAATTTGATTTTCCTAAAATGAAATATTACCAAAATGATTTAAGAATATTTAATGGTGAATTAATACATATAGATCAATTATTTGATAGTATAATAAAAGCAAATAGTAGTTTGCTTAAGAATGACTATTGTTATTTTAATTTAGAATATGATGAAAATGGAAATAGGTATTTGATAAGTAAATTTATTTTAGAAAAATCTTTAACTGATGATGAACATTTAATTAAATATTATAATGAATTAATATATAGGCATTGTTATTCATATAAAGAAATTCTAATAAATATAAAAGATTTGATATGTTTAATAGAAAGTGATAAGGAACATGCAGCTGAGTATAAAAATGTACTTTATGATTTAATTAATGAAAAATTTATGATGCAATCAGTTAATAATATCAAAAATATAAAGTATAAAAGTAAAAAATTTGCTAAAAAAGTCTTTAGTATAAAATAAATATCTTGTAATAATAAATTATATATGATAATATAAGTCAAAGAAAGGAAAACATTTATGATTAAAGGAATTAATGAGTTAATTAAGATGTTTGATGAGGGTAGTGAAATAGATTATAATGATCCTAAATATCGTTATATAATAGATGAATTAATATATGAACTTATTAAGACAAGGAAGGTTAATTTGATTATTAATTATCCCTTTGAAGATTTAGGAAAAGCTATAATTAAAAGTGGAAACATAGAATATATATATTATTTTTCTAAAAATGTTGAAGGATATGATACTGAAAAAATGAAGCAAATATTAGAGTCACACAATAAAGAAAAGAATAGGTTAAAAAAATAAAAACTAGTATACCAATATGCTTATTAAAAGATGTTGGTTACTAGTTTTTTTGTAATATATATATAAAGATACAATTTTTTGGCAATCTATTATTATTTTTTAATTTATTATTTTGCATGCTTTGTAAGAGAACAATATGTAAAAAAGATTTAGAAATAAAATAAATATCTTACATTAATAAATTATATATGATAATATAAGTTAGAGGAGTGAGAATATTTATGTATACAGTTGATGATTTTTTAAAGGACTTAGAAGAAACATTTTCAATATCTTATAATGATCCTAGATATCATGATATGATAAATGAATTAATAAATGAATTTGTAGCAACAAAAAAGATTAACTATAATTATTCTAAAAATGTTGAAAATGGATTAGAAAACAAAATTGTAAATGGAGACACGAACCGTTTGTATTCTTTTGCGGAAAATTTTGAAGTGCACACACCTGAAAATATAGTTTCGATAGTTGAGTCATATGTTGAACAAAAGAAGAATAAAAATGAGCCTGTACCTGAAAATTTAATTTCAATAATAGAGTCGCATAATGAAGAAAAGAATAGGTTAAGAAAATAAAAACTAGTGTACCAATATGCTTATTAAAAGATGTTGGTCACTAGTTTTTTTGTAATACATATATAAAGATACCATTTTTGTAACCTATTATTATTTTGAAAATTTATTATTTTGTGTGTCTTGAAATATTAAGAACAATACCCATACTACATAATGTGATCAGTAAACTAGAGCCACCATATGATAAAAATGGTAATGTTACACCAGTAACAGGTATAAGCCCAACAACAACCATTAAATTAAGAACGGCTTGAAAAGATAATTGAAAGATAATACCGAATGCTAAATACTTACCAAATAAATCTTTACAGTTATGAGCAACTTTAAATCCACGAATTATAATAGTAAGAAAGAGAAGCGTAACAATTAGAACACCCATAAACCCAAATTCTTCACTTATAATAGAAAAGATAAAATCTGTTTGTGGCTCTGGTAAATAGAAATGTTTTTGTCTAGAGTTTCCAAACCCATATCCAAATAAACCACCAGGCCCAATTGCATATAGACTTTGAATTATTTGAAATCCGCTGCCAAGAGGATCTTTCCATGGATCTAAGAAAGATAAAATTCTAGCAAGACGATATGGTGCAATTAAGATTAAACCAATAATACCAATAAGTCCACCAACACCAATTTTTAAGAAAAAACCAAATTTAACTCCACCAACAAATAAAAGACCAACAATACTCATAACGATGATTGTACCTGTTCCAAAGTCTGGTTGTAACATAATAAGTCCAAAGATAAAGATTGTAATACCTAAGATAGGGAGGACACCATTTTTGATGTTTTTGAGTATTTTTTCATTTTTTTGTAAATATTTAGATGTAAAAATAATAAGAGCAAGTTTCGTAAATTCACTTGGTTGCACACCAAATGAACCAATACCAAACCAACTTCTACTACCATTTCTAACTGCACCAATTCCAGGTATTAATACAAGTACTAAAAGGCAAATACAACCTATTAAAATCATATTACATTTTTCATAATAAATTCTATAATCAATTTTACTAATTATAATCATCATGATAATACCAATGATAAAAAATAATCCTTGGTTTTTAGTAAATTTAAATGGATCATTAAATTTATATTCAGCCCAAATATATGATGCTGATGTAATCATAATAATACCAAATATTGATATAACAATAATAGCGATAAATAACAAGATATCAAAATTTTTCTTTTTCATTTATATATATACTCCAAAAATAATAGATATACAAGTTCCTATAAAACCAACAATCCAAAATAATCTAATGATATCTTGTTCTTTCCAACCTTTTTTTTCAAATGTATGATGAATAGGTGCCATAGGGAAAAATCTTTTTTTGGTAAGTTTGTAGTAGAAGCGTTGTATTAGACAACTAAGTGTTTCAAGTACAAAAACAATACCAATTATTACAAGTAATAATTCATGTCTTGTAACAATGGCAATACTACCGAGTGTTGCCCCAAGACAAAGTGAACCAGTATCACCCATAAATACTTTAGCAGGACTTACATTAAAAACTAAGAAACCAAGGAGAGATCCTGCTAGTATAAAACAAAAGAGTGCCATTTCAATATATCCCTCAAGCCATCCCGTATTAAAACATATAATTCCAAAAGTAATAAACGCTAGAAAAGAAAGGCCTCCTGCAAGTCCATCAAGTCCATCCGTTAAATTAACGGCATTTGAACTAGCAACTAAAATAAAGAGAATAAAAACACCATAAAACCAACCGATATGCCATTTAATACCAATGGTATGAATCCAAATTAAAGGTTCATTGCCAGCTTTCATAAAGAGGTAGAAAAAGATAATGGCTACGATAGTTTGAAGAATTAATTTAGCTTTTTCACTAAGACCATTATTATTATTTCTTTTGATTATTAAAAAGTCATCAATAAAACCAATAATTGCATAGCTAATAAAAGTAAAAATAATAATGAGAAAGTTATAACTAAAGTGTATTTTATTTAGAATAAATAAGAGAATTGTTGTTATGAGTGTTGGTATAATAAAGATAAATCCACCCATGGTTGGTGTACCATTTTTTTTCTTATGAGCATCACTTAAATAAATACTAAGACGTTGACTAAATTTAAATTTTTTTAAGATAGGTATGAGTATTGTTCCTAAAATAACCGATAAAATAAATCCTATAAATAAAGAGAGAATTGCTTTTGATAAATTTAACATAACTTCCTCCTTAATCACTTAATAATAATCTAACTGTTTCACCTTCATAAATTCGCTCTCCAGCACTAGGTGATTGATAACTTATAGTACTGCCTGTACCGGAAAACTCTACTTTAAAAGGTTTTAATGCTTTAATAGCTTCACTTGGTGTCATGCCAACAACATTTTCAATTGTTGCATATTTTCTATCTAGATAATTGTATTTCTTTTCAGATGCTCCTTCACGTTTTTGAATATTAAGGGCTGATATGGCATCTTTTAAAATATTTTTGGCAATCGGTGCTGCAATAGTTCCTCCATATTGTGTTACACCTTTAGCATTATCGACAGCAACATATACAATAACTTGTGGATCATCAGCAGGAAGAAATCCTATAAAAGACACAATATAATTACCAACCA
The DNA here is from genome assembly GCA_900547995.1 of uncultured Mycoplasmatota bacterium. GTDB lineage: Bacteria > Bacillota_I > Bacilli_A > RF39 > UBA660 > UMGS1045. The sequence goes on along the minus strand of URIY01000026.1, from coordinate 6,530 downwards.
TATATCTTCCATCTTTTACTTTTTGCGCAGTACCTGTTTTTCCACCAACTCTATAACCATCAATAAAAGCAGGTCTACCTGTACCGTTAGTAACAACACTTTCAAGAGCATATCTTACTTTTTGACTAGTTTCATCACTAATAACTTTTCTTACAACCTCTTTTTTATTTTCAAGAATAACAGAATTAGTTTCTGGTTCATTTAAACTTTTAACAATATATGGTTTATATAATGTACCTCCATTAATAGCGGCACTTACAGCAGTAATTTGTTGAATTGGTGTAACACTTACACCTTGCCCAAAAGCTGTGGTTGCTGTTTCAAGGTCACCAATTTTATCGACATTAAAAATGATTCCATTTGCTTCACCATTTAAATCAACACCCGTTTTTTCACCAAAACCAAATTTATCGATATAACTAAATAACTTTTCTTTTCCAAGTCTTAAACCTAGGTTAACAAAACCGGGGTTACAAGAATTTTCAACGACTTGTAAATAAGTTTCATAACCATGTCCACCATGTTTCCAACAATGAAGAGTTGCTCCTTCAACAACAATACCACCAGTATCTGTAAAGGTGTCATTATCCAAGTCAACAACTTTTTCTTCTAAGGAAGCAGCAAGAGTAATAATTTTAAAAGTTGAACCAGGTTCGTAAGTCATCCAAATAGGTAAGTTACGATTAATTTCCTCAACTGTATAATTTTGATAATCACTAGGTGAAAAGTTTGGTCTAGATGAAATCGCAAGTATTTCACCACTGTTTGGGTCCATAACAATACCAAGTGCTTGATCAGGGTTATATTTTAAAACTGCGTTATCAAGTTCCCTTTCAAGAGACGCTTGAATATCATAATTTATTGTAAGTGTCATATTAACACCATCTTGTGGTTGTTCATAAACTTCAGCAAGATTAAGTCTTGTCCCTTTAGCATCACTATAATATTTGATGGCACCATAACTACCAGTTAGATAACTATTATACATAAGTTCAAGACCACTTAACCCCTGATTATCAATACCCACAAAACCAAGTGTATGTGAAAGAGAACTTTCAAAAGGATAATTTCTTTTTGATTCTTTTACAAGATATACTCCAGGTAAATTTAAAGAAGCAATTTTATCAGCAACTTCAAAATTCAGCCTTCTTCCTTCAGGATGCACTCTTTCAATAGATGATTTTTTGCTAACATGACTAAGCATATCTTCATATGATGTTCCAAGTATTTCACTAATTAATTTTGCCGTTTTTTCTTTATCTTCAATTTGATTTGGAATAAAGACAAGTGATGTTGTTGTTAAATTATCGGCTAGTACAACACCATTTCGATCATAAATAATTCCTCTATTAGCCTCAATTGGTAAATTTCGACTCCATAAACTATTTGCGTAAGAATTTAATTTATTATAACTAATTACTTGAATATAAAATACTTTTCCAATGATTAAGATAAATAATAATATAATAACAATCATAATTATTTTAATTCTAGTATGAATCTTTCTAAAAAACATATATGGCCTCCTAGAAAAGTATATGATAAGAAAAAAAATATAGCCCATAAAGATACTTGTTTTTATATTTTTATTGTGATAAGATATGTAATCAAAAGAAGGGGATTTTATGAGTAAATTAGAAAAAGTATGTGAAAATGTTAGAGATATTGAAATAAAATATCGTCAAAAGTTAGACTTTCCTAAAGGTGTACAATTTGGGACAGAAATAGAATTTCAAAATGCAAGTTTTAATAGTGTGTCTTTTGCATTACAAGAAAAGAAAAAATTATCTAATTGGAACTTGAAAGGGGACCCATCTGTTACCAGTATTTATAATGGGATTGATCATGGAGGAGAAGTTACTTCACCAATTCTCCATGATAATAAAAAAGCATGGAGTGATTTAAAAACAGTTTGCCTTTTAATTAGACATAATTTTGGTCTTAATCAAGGCAAAGCAGGTTCTCATATTCATGTTGATAGCGGAATATTAAATGATAATGATAAGTTTATTTTAAATTTAATAAAATTATGGACAGTATATGAACATGTAATATATCTTTTTGCATATGGTGAAAATGATAAACCAAGAACATCTCTAGTAACTTATGCCTATCCGGTTGCTCCATATTATAATGAATTTTTAGAAGAATATGAAAGTAATAAATGTGCATATCGACATATTTTGAATGGTAAACAAATTAATAAAGAAACAAATTTATATTTTTTAATTTCTAATTGTGCTACGAATTTGAACGCTCTTGGTAATGGGCTTAATTTTGGACATTGCAATGGAGTTAATATAGATGATAAAAATACCATTGAATTTAGATGTCCAAATGGAACATTAAGCCATATTATATGGCAAAATAATATTAATTTTTTTGTAAAACTATTATTATACTGTCGCTCTAATAATTTTGATATAGATTTCATAAATAAAAAAATGAAAAATTATAAAATTATGGAACTTGAACAATACTCCGATATTTATTTAGATGATGCCATAGAACTATCTAATTTAATATTTGATAATGAACTTGATAAAATGTATTTTCTAAAACAATATTTAAAAATAAATAAATATAATTTTGAAACAATTAAACAAAAGGCATTGAAACGTTAAAATTAAAGTGATAAAATGAAAATGTACAACTTAAGGAGGATGAAAATATGTCAAAAATTAAAGATGTAATAGGAAGAGAAATACTTGATTCAAGAGGAAACCCAACAGTAGAGGTTGATGTTGTACTAGAATCTGGAATTGTTGGTAGAGCAGCTGTTCCAAGTGGTGCTTCAACTGGTGAAAGAGAAGCATTAGAGTTACGTGATGGCGGAACAAGATACATGGGTAAAGGCGTTTTAAAAGCTGTTTCACATGTAAATAATGAACTTAGGAATTTAGTAATTGGTTATGATGTTTTTGACCAAAAAGCACTTGATTATGCTATGATAGAATTAGATGGAACTGAAACTAAATCAAGATTTGGTGCAAATGCTATTTTAGGTGTTTCAATGGCTGCTATGAAGGCTGCTGCCCTTGAAAAAGGATTACCTCTATATAGATATGTAGGAGATGGAACTATTTTACCAAAACCTATGATGAATATTATTAATGGTGGAGCTCATGCTGATAATAAACTTGATTTTCAAGAATTCATGATTATTCCACAAGCTGATACTATTAAGGAAAGAGTTAGAATTGGTTCTGAAGTATTCCATAATTTAAAGAAAGTTTTAAATGAAAAAGGACTTGCGACTGGTGTTGGTGATGAAGGTGGATTTGCTCCTGATTTAAATAGTAATACAGAAGGCTTTGAACTTATTATGGAAGCTATTAAAAGAGCAGGTTATGAACCAGGCGTTGATGTAAAACTTGGAATTGACGTTGCTGCAAGTGAATTTTATAAAGATGGTAAATATGTTCTTGCTGGTGAAGGAAGAAGTTTAACAACAGAAGAGTTAGTTGATTTCTTCGAAGAACTTGTAAATAAATATCCAATTTGTTCTATTGAGGACCCTGTTGATGAAAATGACTGGGAAGGATTTAGATTAATTACTGAAAGACTTGGAGATAGAATTCAACTAGTAGGTGATGATTTATTTGTTACAAATAAAAAATGCTTACAAATGGGTATTGATAATCATGCAGGGAATGCAATTTTATTAAAAGTTAATCAAATTGGTACAATTACCGAAACACTTGAAACTATTGAACTTGCTAGAAAACATGGCTATGCAACTGTAATTTCACATAGAAGTGGTGAAACTGAAGATACAACTATTGCTGATTTAGCTGTTGGACTTAATTTAGGACAAATTAAAACAGGTTCATTATCAAGAACAGATCGTGTATGTAAATATAATCAATTAATGCGTATTGAAGAAGAATTAAATAAATAATTGCGTAAAGACAAATTTATATTTTGTCTTTTTTCGTATTTACAACAAAATTTATTTATGATAGTATAATTAATCAAGGTGAGCAGTTTATGAAAAGTATTTTAGTAGATATGATAGAAATGTATAATATCAAGGATTATGATTGGATGGGGTTTAAGATCGATAACATAAGTGATTTAACATTTCACCATATAATTAAAGCCGAAAATGGAGGCGATTACTCTTTAGAAAATGGTGCCATACTTACAAAAAAAGCCCATGATTTTCTTCATTGTATTGAAGGTAAAAATCATTTAATATATGATGAAATTAATATATTATTTAAAATAATAAATACCAAAAAAGGAATCGATTGTGAAGATGAATTAATGCTAATAAGAAACCTTATTTTAAATTATATAAATATGAATTATGATATTCCTAGAAATATGAAACGTGGAAAAATTAAGAGAATGATTTTAACTCAACTTTAAGTTGAGTTTTTTCAACCATTGCTTTATTGTTATTATAAAGTTTATTAGTTAAAATATTTGTGAAAGGAGAACAAGAATATGCAAAAGAAAATAATTATTTCACTAATTTCTATTATTATTTTAACAATTCCTCTATTTATTCTAGTTCAAAATAATTTAGAAAATAGTGATGAAATAATTGTTAAAGAAAGTTTGATTACATATCAAAGTAATTTAGAAGAAAAATTTAAAATTGATGGTTATACAATTGATAATCCCAATATTATACTAGATCCATATGATGCATCACCACTTACAGCACTTGTTTTATTTGAAACAAATGATGAAGTTGATCCAACTATTACGGTTGTTGGTAAGGATGAATTAACAACCTACACCTATAAATCAAAAAAGAGTAATAAGCATTACTTACCTATATATGGATTATATGCTGATTATGAAAATACTATTATAATTGAATATGGAAATGCTCGAAAAGAAATTACCATTAAAACGAATCCACTTCCTGATAATTTTATTTTACCTACTAGTATTAAAGCAGATAAAGAAAAATTATCTAATGATTTATACTTTTTTACACCATCTAGTAGAGGATATACATGTGCATATGATACAAATGGTGATGTAAGATGGTACTTAACTAATTATGCTATATGGAATATAAATAAACTAAAAAATGGACATATGTTAGTTAGTACTGAAAGACTTATTAATGCACCATATTATATGACAGGATTATATGAAATAGATATGTTTGGAAAGATATATAATGAGTACTCTTTAGAGGGTGGATATCACCATGATTATTATGAAATGCCAAATGGTAATCTTCTAGTTGCAAGTGATAATTTCAATAGTGATGAAGGAACTGTTGAAGATTATATTGTTGAAATTGATAGACAAAATGGTAATATTGTAAAAAAATTTGATTTAAAAAGTATTTTAAATATGGAAGATGGCAAAAGTGAAAACTGGAGTAGTTATGATTGGTTTCATAATAATGCCGTTTGGTATGATGATAAAACTAATTCGATAACCTTATCAGGAAGACATCAAGATGCTGTTATTAATATTTCTTATGAGACAGGAAATTTAAATTGGATTATTGGTGATAGTACTAATTGGTCTAGTGAATATCAAAAATATTTCTTTAAACCAGTAGGGGATAATTTTGAATGGCAATGGAGTCAACATGCTGCTATGATTACACCAAAAGGATATGTTTTTTTATTTGATAATGGTAATAATAAATCAAAAATTAAAGAAAATTATGTATCTGCTGAAAATAGTTATTCAAGAGGCGTTATGTATAAAATAGACACAAAAAATATGACTATTGAACAAATATATGAATATGGTAAAGAAAGAGGTAGCGAGTTTTATTCACCATATATATCAGATGTTGATTATTTAGATGAAAATCATTATATTATTCACTCAGGTGGAATAGTATATGTTGATGGAAAAAATTCTAATCAGCCAGCAGGACTTGGTGGAGCAGATAAATTAGTGTCTGATACAGTTGAAATATTAAATGATGAAATTATTTTTGAAATTGTTTTACCAACAAATAATTATCGAGTAGAAAAAATGAATTTTTATGATAATGTATCTTATGAACTTGGAAGTGCTAAAAGATTAGGAAGTTTGGGTACAACAAAAACTACTAAGGTAAAGAAAGGTTTTATATTAAATTCTAAAAAAATAAATGAAGAATATAATAGCCATAATATTTCCTTTAATTTAGAAGAAGATCGTTTAGTATTTAATGGCTTATTTAAAAAAGGTACCAATGTAAATATTATTTTATATAAAGATATGAATTTAAATATATATAAAGTACCTATTAGTAAAAAACCATATACAGCTCTTTGTGTTGATATCTTTACAGAAGAAGAAAATGAAAAAGGAATAACTGTTACTAAATATATAAATAAAGAGGGACTAAAAGGTAAATATAAAATATATCTAGAAATAGATGGAACATTTTATAATACGAATAAGTATATTAATATATAGTAGGAAAACTGTATAGAAATATGTAGAAATAATCAAAATCTACATATTTTTTTTGTTATTTAAAAGGAATTTCACTAACATTTATCGAAAGATATAAGTGGAGGTGAAAGAAATGCGAAGATACATTCCCATTACTT
>URIY01000025.1 GCA_900547995.1 uncultured Mycoplasmatota bacterium | reverse complement strand
TATAATATTTTTTTATTAATTTTGATACTAAAATATTTTCATAATTAAAATTATCATCAATTATTATAATATTACCATCAAATAATATTTCACCATCATATTTAAAATCATTATTGATTAATCTTATAAATGTTGTCTTTCCACATTCTGATAAACCTATAATTGTTGTCCATTTGCACGTACTTACATCAAAAGATAAATTATTAAAAATTTGATTATTTGGATATGAAAAAGATAAATTTTTAACTGTAATCATATTATTCATAAAAGTTAATCCATCTTTTTCTTTTGAACTTTATACATAATCTTAGACATAAATTTTTCAGAGCATAATTTACTTAAAGTATAACTACATTTCATTTTTAAACCAGGAATAATAATTTGTTTACCATCAAACATTTTTTTATAGGCATAATTTGCAACTTTATCACTATTTAATCCTTTTATTTTAAACTTAACACCAGCAACATTATTAAAATTAGTATCAACAGGTCCAGGACATAAACAGCCTACATACACAGCACTTTTTTTATTTCTAAGTTCCTCTGTTATACCTTCTGTTAATCTAAATACATATGCTTTCGTAGCATAATATGTTGCCATTAAAGGGCCAGGTGCAAATGAAGCCATTGATGCAACATTCAAAATATATCCTCTATTATGTTTCATAAAATCATTTAAAAACAATTTAGTTAATATCTGAACTGCTTTAATATTTAGTTCAATCATATTTAATTCTTTATTTAAATCTGTTTCCGTAAAATAACCACAGTCACCATAACCAGCATTATTTATAACAACATCAATTTTATCTTTTTTACACATTTCATATAATTCCATACAATTATATGTACTAGATAAATCCATATCAATTATTTTTGTTTTTCGCCCATATTTTTTCTTCATTTCTTCTAATTTTTCTATATTGCGAGCCACTAACACCAAATCATAACCATTATCATGAAATACTCTAGCAAATGATGCTCCTATTCCGCTTGTTGCTCCTGTTATTAATGCTTTCATACTATCACCAAATACATTATATAATAAAAAAAGAAAAACTTATATATGTTTTTCCAAAATTTTATATCATTTAGTAATTTATTAGATATTATCTATCTCCACTTGGCTTTTGAATCTGAACAGAATCAGCAACTGGAATTCCAAAAACTGGTATATTACCATTCCATGTAAATTTTTGTAAACGAATCGTTCTTCTTTTATTTGCAATTGCATTTTGATCAGCATACGCATGATATATAATCCAATCTTCTGTTTCATCAGGTGATTTAACAAAACTAGCATGTCCAGGTCCAAGCACACCATTACCTGATTGAAAAACTGGAGTAGAATTTTTTAACCAAGAATTTGCACTTAATATATTGCCACCATTATAAGTTAACATTCCTAATGCGTAGTATTCATCCCAACACCCAGATGCGGAATATATGATATAAAGTTGGCCATTTTTAATTAAAACTTGAGGGCCTTCATTTATATACGGAAAATTTTTTTTCTCCCAATTATATTCAGGTTTAGAAATCATGACTCTTTCACCATCTATTGTTATTGGATTACTCATATGAGCAATATAAATATTTTGTTGAACATTTATATCACCTTCCCAACCAGACCATAGAAAATATAATTGATTCTGCCACTGCAATACAGTTCCATCAATAGCCCACTTATCTGTTGAATCAGTTATTTGTCCCTCAAATTTATATTGTCCCAATGGGTTATCAGATGATATAACATACATTCTTCGGCCCTCTGTACCACTGTTTCCTTCCTTGGTTACAGAATAATAAATATACCATTTTCCATTTATATGATGTAGTTCTGGTGCCCACACGTTTGAACCATTATTTTTATAAACAACAGTACCATTATTTTTATTTAAACTAGATAAATTTGTAAAAGTTGAAATGCAAATTGACGCACCATCATTGCCACATGCATATGTATAATAATAAGTACGACCATATTTTATTACCCATGGATCTGCCCCATTTCCACGAGGGTTAGAAAAAGTATTTAATCGCACAGTCACTTTGCATTCTACTTTTTTCCCATTTGCTGTTGCCGCTGTTATAGTTGCTGTTCCTTCTGATAATGCCGTTATAACTCCATTATTTACGCTTGCAACATTTGGATTACTACTCTTCCATGTTACTGTTTTATTTGTAGCATTTGATGGATTTATATTAGCAACTAATGTATCTGAACCACCTATATATAATGTAACAGAGGTTTTATTTATACTTATAGAAGTTGCTTCAACCTTTTTTACTGTTACTACGCAAGTGGCACTTTTTCCATTTGCCGTTGTTGCAATTATCTTAGTAGTTCCTTCTGATAATGCCGTTATAACTCCATTATTTACGCTTGCAACATTTGGATTACTACTCTTCCATGTTACTGTTTTATTTGTAGCATTTGATGGATTTATATTAGCAACTAATGTATCTGAACCACCTATATATAATGTAACAGAGGTTTTATTTATACTTATAGAAGTTGCTTCAACCTTTTTTACTGTTACTACGCAAGTGGCACTTTTTCCATTTGCCGTTGTTGCAATTATCTTAGTAGTTCCTTCTGATAATGCCGTTATAACTCCATTATTTACGCTTGCAACGTTTGGATTACTGCTTTTCCACGTTACCTGCCTTTCTGTAGTATTTGATGGTGAAAAATTTACATTTAGGTTTATCATTTGATTATATTCCATACTTAATTTTTCAAATTCCATACTTATACTAGCAGGTGAAATTTTTTGATTAATAACATGCACAACACATTCCGCATTTTTTCCATTTACTGTTGCTACTGTTATAGTTGTTGTTCCCTCTGATAATGCAGTCACAACTCCATCATTTACACTTGCAACATCTGGATTACTGCTTTTCCATGTTACCGTTTTATTTGTTGCATCAATTGGTTTTATATTTATATTCAAAGTCATAGACTTTCCCTTTTCAACAAATATTTTTTCACTGTCAAATCTAATACTTTCTATTTCAATATTCTTTTGTAAGACATTAATATTCAATTCACTAGTAACACCATTTGGCGTTGAAACAAGAATCTTTGTAGTACCAATTTCTAAAGCATTAATTATTCCATTTTTATCAATCGAAACTATAGAGCTATCAGAAATACTATACGACAAATCCGTAATAACTTTTTTTTCGCCATTAATATATGGTTCGAGTTTATACACATCACCTATGTTTAAACTTATATTATAATCTTTAAAAGTTAGGCTTTTAACTTCCTCAGTTAGTACATTTATATTTATAAACTTAACATTAAACCCCTTTTTCGATTTGACCTTAATTCTAGTTTTACCAGATGATATAGCTTTTATATTTCCTAAACTATCTACTGTAACTATATTTTCATCCTGACTACTCCAGTCATAATTTGAATAATCATTATATTCAATATTATTAGGAATTAAATCAGGTATATAATTAGTTCCAAGTGTCAAAGAAACATCTGTATTAACAATTGAAAAAGAGTATTTATTGTTGAAAAAAGAAAAAATTAAAAAAATTATAAGCAAAATTACTGTAAAATAAAAAATATATAGTAATTTATTCATTATAAACTTATGCACAATAATTCACCAACCCACATACAAGAAAAAGATTCAATAATTAAAATCCCATTATAAAACAAATTATTAAAAATACAAGTCCAAGCCCAAGAGTTAAACGACTAATGAATAATTCTCCACCGCGTTCTTTTCTATTAGCAAATAAATCGCTAGTTCCTCCTGAAATAATACTTGAAGCCCCTTCAGCCTTACCACTTTGCAATAAAACTATAGCAATAAGTAAAACGCATATTATCATTAAAAATATTACCATGATGACCTCCTTAACTAATGAAAAGTATAGCATATATTTATATAAAAATCAATTATTTGCTAGACTTTATTACACATACTGTCTTATTTTTTAATGAAATATTATCAATTAAACAATTGCATTCATTAAGGTCTAAAGATTCAATATTATTATAATCATCATATATAATAGTATTATATCTTATAATATTACTCATAATTTTATAATTAATTGAAAAAATATTATCTGACATACTAATAAGTGAACCAATTAAATTTTTTTTCATTCTGTTAAACTCTTCTTCCGTAAATTTACTATTTAAAATTATTTCATCAATATATTTAATAAAATAATCATAATTTTCTGTTTCCGCTGAAATAACAAATAATAAATTATCATCTGCTTCAACAAAATCTAATTCTATATTAGTATGTAACTTTCCATTATTTCGTAAATCTTCTAAACATTTGGAAGTTAAACCAAATAACATCTCAAAATATATACATATATAATTAATTATTTTTGCTTTAGAAATGCTTTTTATTTTAGATAAATTTATTTTATATCCAATAAATACTTTTGGTATAGTAATATTCATTTTAATTTCTTCATAATCTTTATTTATGTTATTTGGTTCCTTAATTTTTTTTATGTCTATTTTCTTTTCATTCTCAAAAGTTTTATTATTTTGATTTAAATTTACTAAATCAATTATTTCCTTTGGTTCTATATTACCTGTTACAACTAAAAACATATTAGATGGATGATAAAAAGTATTATAACATTTATATAAATCTTCTTTCGTAATTGAATTAATACTTTGCTTTGTTCCTACAATAGGATACTTTATTGCATCATTAATAAAAGCATTTTTTAGTAAACATTCATACCCTCTGCTATATGGATTATCCTGATACATTTCATATTCTTGAATAATTATTCCTTTTTCCTTTTCAACATTTTCATCTGTGAAATATGGTTCTTGTACATAATCTAATAAAAATTCTATATTTTCTTTGACATTATTTGGTCCATCAAAGAGATATGTTGTTTTATAGTATGATGTATTTGCATTAGCACTTGCACCATTATTAGAATAAAAAGTAAAAGGGTCTATACCATTTTTTTGTTCAAACATTTTATGTTCCAAGAAATGGGCAACACCTTCTGGTACTTTAATCATTTTATTTTCACCAATTGGTACAAATTCATTTATCCTAGATCCATATTTACTAGTTAATGTAGCATAGACATTATTTACTTTATTATTAGGAATAACATAAATATCAAGACCATTAGTACACTTATCATGATATACTGTTAAATCTAAATTTTCTAATTTTTTATTTTCCATATAAAAACCTCCATCTCATTCAATTACTTTTATTGAAAATACTTATTTCAACCATTTTGCCCACACCAACAAAATGGTCATAAACATTAGCGTCACTATTGGAACATGCCATAATTGCTTTTTCTATAACTGCATTAAATTTACGCCATTCCGTATAATCTAAAATTGTCTGTAATTCTCTTGCATACCAATATTCACACCCATATTCATCGGTATGTTTTTTGTTTTCAAACATATTATAATTAATTTCTATTTCATTCATATTCGTTCCCCCATACATATTTTCTAATATTAAAACAATAGTAATTAAATAGAATTTATATTACTTATTGTTAACAGCATTATAACTCACATATGTATGAATGCTACCACTTTTTATTCATCTAAAGATTCCTCGGCTTTTAATAAATATATAGTATCTAAATATACTTTCTTGGCTAATTCCATAACATCTTCTCTTGTAACTTTAATAATTTCTTTTTGTCTCTCATCAAGTAAATCCATATTTAAATACTCTTTTGATGCATACACATTTATAATTCCACTTGGTGAATCATCTATGCTTTTACATGCACTTAAATAAGTTTTAATACCATTATTTAATAAATCATCACTAAAGTTACCAAGTATCATATTTTTAATTTCTTTTTTTATTATTTTAATTGCTTTTTTATAATCTTTTCCATCTATACCTGATTCAATAACAAGTAAATTATTAACTTTTTGAACATTAGAAGAAACATAATAACAAAGAGAATTTTTTTCTCTTAAATTTTGAAATAATAAAGAATCTGGCCCTCCACCCAAAATGAAAGAATATATATTAGATACATAATTTGTTTCATAATCACTTAAATTATTTAGTTTACAACCAATAACAAGTTTGCTTTGATTTATGTCTTTTTCTTCTATTTTTGTTCTACTTCTTTTTCTAATATTGTCATGTTTTATATAATGACTACCTTGTTTTTTCTTTATTGTATTTATTTTAAAATTATCTTTAAATATATTTTTTATCTCATCTGCATCAACATCACCAAGTACAAATATATCCACAATATCACTTTTTAAAACATTTTGATAATAGTTATATAATTCTTCATTAGTTAAATTGATTGCATCATCTAAATAACCACATCCACGATATTCAAACTCATTATTTTCACCCATTATTTCATATAATCTAACTAAACTATATTTTCTAGGGTTGTCCTCAAAACTTTTAATTTCATCAATAAGATTATCTTTATTTATTTCAAAAATCTTTTCATCAAATTTACCATCTTTTTCATTTTGATTAAATAATATGTCCATCATAAAGTTTATAGATTTATTAAAAATAGATTCAGGCAAATATTTATCATTTATAAAACACATATCAAATGTCATAATAGAATATTTACCAGATGTAATTCTTGATGAACCATAAGATAATCCATATAATTCTTCTGTTTCAATATTCATCATTTTTTCTGTTTTAAATTTATTAGTAGAAGATGCTAAAACATCTACAAGTAAATTCCTTTTAGTTATTTCTTCTTTTATAAGTGGTCTTTTAAAATTAATTCTAATAGTTACTGTTTTAAATTTATCCGTTTTGATAATATGTAAATTATATGGTCCCACCTCTATTTTTCTATATTTCATTTGATATCACCTTTCCTTAGTATATGTAAGTTTTATATAATTATTATTCATATATATGATACAACATATTCAAACAAATACCCTTTTTTATATTTATACGCTAACATAGTTTTCAAAACATGTCAATATATAGAAAAAATATTAGAAATTAATCTAATATTTACATTGTTCTTCCACTATTACGTTGCTTAACAACCTCTTCTTTACACATATAATAATGGCTTACTGCATCTTCTAAATGTTGATGATTACCATTTAAGATTTTAGAATCAGCCATTCCTAATACATTCTCATATTTTGCTTGTTTTTCACTATCAAGTTTTGCTGCTACAGGATTTAATTTTTCAATAAGTTTGTATAAAATACTCTCTCCTGTTTTATTTCGATCTAAATTATAATTAGATAATTCACTTAATTTTATTATATCTTCTAAACTCATATATTATCTTCCCCTGCTTCCATAAGGCTATTAATAACGATTGATGCATTATTATTAAAGTAAGCATCTAACATTTTATCAAATCCAATAATACTTGCAAGTAAATTGGTTGCGACTACCTCATCATCATAATATAAGATTTCACCTTCATTACCAACTAAATTATTAGTAATAATTTCTGTAAAACCAATATTAAAAGCCTTTAAAAAATTATTCTCATTAAATCCACTAAAAATACCATTATAAGTAATAATATTTAGTAATTGATGCATCATTATATGTTTAACATCATCTTCTTCACCAATTTTACGATAATTGATATAAAGAGTATTAACACTACCATTATAATACGCATATTCATCAGTTACATACTTACTTACTTTTTCAATTTTTAAAGTAGATAAATTATTTTTTAAATAAACAAGTGGAACATTAGGAAATTCCTCAATAAAAATTTTACATAGTGATAATAAATTATTTTTTACCTCATCACTTAAATTCTTATTTTTATTTAAAACCTCTTTCAATTCTTCTATCGGCATATATTATCACCATAATAATTGTAACATAACTAAAATAAATTTCAAGTACCTATTTGTTATAAATATAATAAAAAGTATCATACCGATACTTTTTTGTCATTAATCGTTTTTATATTAATATCTTTCTTAGAATCAATAATCATATCTATAATAGATGTTTCTAATTTGTCATTAATAATTTTATCTATTTTTCTTGCTCCAAATTCTTCATAGTTAGTTAATTTTAATATTTCATCAATAACATTATTATTAATTGTTATTTTAATTCCTTTTTTATAATACTTATCTACTAAGTTATTTATTTTTTCTTTTATTAATTTTCTAATTATATTTTCATTTAATTTATTAAACACAATAATATTATCTATTCTATTAATAAATGGTACACTAAAGTTTTCTTTTAATTTAGATATAACTGTATCATTGTTTTTTTGATTAAAGCCAACCATATTTTCATCAAAACCAATATTACTAGTCATAACAATAAAAACATTATCAAAACGAACTATTTTACCATGTGAATCTTTTATTTTACCCTCATCTAATATTTGTAAAAATAAATTAATAACACTAGTTGAGGCTCTTTCTATTTCATCTAATATTAATACAGAATATGGTTTATCTTTTATTTCATCTAATATACACTCTCCTGTTTCATATCCAACATAACCAGGAGGAGCACCTACTATTTTACTTACACTATGTGCTTCTGCATACTCACTCATATCTAATTTTATAATATTGTCTTTATTAACAATATTTTCACCAAATAATTTAGCAAGTTTAGTTTTACCAACACCTGATGGACCACAAAATAAACAAGAATAACATTTATTTTCATCTCTAAAACCTAGTTTTAAACGTTTAATAATATTAATAGTATTTTTAACAGCTTCATCTTGCCCTAAAATACTATTATTTATTGTTTTTTCAATATTATGAATAATAGTTTTATTATCTTTTAATAATTCGTATACTGGTATTTTAGTTTTCGTATGAATTATATCAGCAACATCCTCTTTAGTGACTACTTTTATATTATCTTTTTTATATAAAGACATTTCTAATATATTAATTTTATTCATTAATTCATTTTCTTGATCTTTATAAAGTGATGCTTGTTTAAAATCATTAGTTGCGATTGATTCATTTTTATTAAATAAAATGCTTTTTAACTTTTTATTTAATTCATTATATTCTTTTAGTTCATGACTTTCTTTCAAATTAACTCTTGCACATACCTCATCTAATATATCTATTGATTTATCTGGTTCATTACGATCATACACATATTTTTCTGATAAATCTATTATTAAATCTATTATTTCTTCATTAAGAGAAACAAGATGAAATTTTTCATATACATTTTTTAATCTCATCAAAATATCTTTAACTGTTTTTCTATCAGGTTTATCAACGTATACTTTTTGAAATCTTCTTTCTAAAGCACTATCTTTTTCAATAAACTTTTTATATTCGTCTAAAGTAGTTGCACCTATACATCTTAATTTATTTCTAGCAAGAGCAGGTTTAAATATATTAGATGCGTCGATAGCTCCCTCTGCACCACCTGCACCAACTAATGTGTGTATTTCATCGATAAAAAGAATTATATCATCATTCTCTTCTACTTCTTTTAGTATCTTGCGCATTCTATCTTCAAACTCACCACGATATTTTGTTCCAGCCACCATAGTTGCCATATCTAAATTAATTACTCTTTTATTTCGAAGAGCAATAGGTACTTCACCATTTACAATAAGTCTACTAAGTTCCTCAGCAATAGCCGTTTTACCAACACCTGCTTCACCTATTAATATCGGATTATTTTTCGTTCTTCTACATAATATTTCCATTACTCTTTTAAGTTCATTATCTCTTCCTACAACGGGATCAAGATTACCATCTAGTGCCTTTTTAGTTAAATCAATACCCATTTCTTCTAATAATAATTTTTTATTCTTTTTCTTTTTAGTATTAACAAAACGATATGAAAATTCATCATATAAACTATCTATATCAATATTCATACCCATCATTATTCTAATAGCAACACCTTCTCCTTCTTCAAGCAAGCTTGCGAAAAGATGTTCAATTGTAACATCACCATTATTATTTTCCTTACTATCTATAATAGCATTTTCAAGTATTCTTCTTAAAAGTGGTGTATATAAAAAACATTCACTTGGTTTTGATCCTACACCAATTACATTTATTATTTCTTCTCTTAAAGTATCATAATTTAAATTATATTCTTTAAGTTTTTGAGATACACTATTATCTGTTTTTAATATCGATAACATTAAATGTTCACTACCAACATATGGATGATTTAATTCATACATTTCCTTTTTTGCATCAACAAGTATTTTTCTAGCATCTTCTGTAAAATTACCAAACATTCTAATTACCTCCTCTTATATATTATATTTCCTATTTAGTAATTTTAATCAAAAATCAAAATACAATATCAAACAAAAAAAGATAACTTTTTCAAGTTATCTAATTATTTACAAGTTAAACCTTCATCTTCCATGGCTTTAACAAAAGCATCTTTTGACAATTCTTTAGTTCCTAAATTGTTTTCAAGATCACTTTCTGACATTTTAGTAACGTCCATAGTCATTGTCATAATAACATTCTTACCACTTGCTTTAGCAGACATAGTCATACCTTCTCCTGCTAATGAACCAATACCATTAATCATGGCAACACCTTTTTTTGCTTCATCTTCTGAATCAGCAACACTTTTAGTTTCCATAACAACTTTAGTAATTTTATCTCCATTTAAAGTTGCAGTAGCTGTTGCTTCATTACCATCAACTTTACCAGTACATTTTAAAGTATTACCTTTTCCACATCCTGTTAAGCAAACTAACATAATAGCAACCATACTTATTCCACCAAATAATTTCTTCATAACACACCTCCTCTAGTAACACAATATCACAAATATTTCTGTTCAACCTAACTATATCATAAAAATTAATTTAAAGCAACTAAAAGAGAGAATATTATTATTCTCCCTCAACTAATTCTAAAATTACCATTAACGCGTCGTCTCCTCTACGTTCATCTAATTTTAAAATTCTTGTATAACCACCATTTCTTGTAGCATAACGTTTTGCTAAATCATCAAAAACTTTTTTAACTACTTCGTTATCGTTATGTAAGAAAGCTAATGCTTTTCTTCTTGCAACTAAAGAACCATCTTTACCATAAGAAATCATTTTATCAACAAATTTACGAACTTCTTTTGCTCTTGTTTCAGTTGTTTCAATTCTTTCATTCATGATTACATCTTTAGTTAAGTTAGCTAGCATACTTCTTCTATGTTTGTTAGTACGTCCTAATTTTCTGTACACTATAATTCCTCCTAACTATTAATCTTCTTCTTTAAATTTAAGACCCATATCTTTAATTTTATCAATTACTTCTTTTAAAGATTTCTTTCCTAAATTACGAATTTTCATCATTTCTAATTCTGTCTTTTCAGTTAAATCTCCTAGTGTATTAACACCTGCTCTTTTTAAACAATTATAAGCTCTAACAGAGAAATCTAAATCATCAATTGGAGTTTCCAATTTCTTTTGTTTAGTATCTTCTTGTTTAGCATTCATAATTCCTGTTGTATCAGCAATTTCACTTAAATTAGTAACAATATTTAAATGCTCTATTAATATTTTAGCAGCAAGAGCCATAGCCTCTTCTGGTCTAATAGAACCATTTGTATAAACATTCATTATTAATTTATCATAAGTTGAGTCTTGACCAACACGAGCATTATCAATTTCATAACTTATTCTCTCAATTGGAGAATATAATGCATCAATTGGGATAAAACCTAATTTTTTGTTTTCAATATATTTTTTATTTTCATTTGAAGGAACATATCCTCTACCGTTTGCAACAACAAATTCCATATCTAATTTACCACCCTTAGATATAGTTGCGATTACTTGGTCAGGATTTATGATTTCAACATCTGGATTTCCTTCAATTTGACCTGCAGTAACAACACCTTCAGTGTCTGCGTATAATTTTAAAATTTGTTCTTCCTCAGTATGATTCTTAACAACGATATTTTTTAAATTAAGAACGATAGATGTCACATCTTCAACGATACCATCTATTGTTTGGAACTCATGCATAACACCATCAATTTTAACAGCAACAATTGCAGAGCCTGGCATACTTGAAAGCATTATTCTTCTAAGTGCATTTCCAATTGTATTACCAAATCCTCTTTCTAGAGGTTCTAATTCAAATTTTCCATAATTATTGTTTTCTACATACTCTGTTATTTTATATGTTGGTTTTTCAAAGTTTAACATTATTCCACACTCCTTTTCATTAACCACGTGGACGTTTTGGTGGACGACATCCATTATGTGGGATTGGTGTAACATCTGTTATTGCTGTAATTTCTAATCCAGCTGTTTGTAATGAACGAATAGCTGTTTCTCTTCCAGAACCTAATCCTTTAACAAAAACGGCAACTTTCTTCATTCCCATATCAACAGCAGCTTTTCCTGCAGCCTCAGCAGACATACCAGCAGCATATGGAGTTGATTTCTTGCTACCTTTAAAACCTAAAGTTCCAGCAGAAGCCCAACTAATTGCATTTCCTTCTAAATCACATAATGTAACGATTGTATTATTAAAAGTAGAATTAATATATGCTCTACCTTCTGGAACATTTTTCTTAACTTTACGTTTTCTTGGTTTGTAAGCCATTTATATAACCTCCTTTATTATTTAAAGACTATTATTTTTTCTTATTAGCAACTACTTTACCTTTACCCTTACGAGTTCTAGCATTTCGATTTGTTCTTTGACCTCTAACAGGTAATCCTTTTTTATGACGAGTTCCTTGATATGAATTAATTTCCATCTTAGTTTTGATGTTCATATTAATTTCTCTTCTTAGATCACCTTCAGTTGTATACTTAGCAATTTCATCACGAATACGTCCTAATTCATCATTTGTTAAATCGTTAGCACGTTTATTAATGTCTACTTTTGCATCAGCAAGTATTTGATTTGATAAACTTCTACCAATACCATAAATATAAGTTAAAGCTATTTCAATTCTTTTATTATTAGGTATATCTACACCTTTTACACGTACCATAAAGCACCTCCTCTATTAACCTTGTCTTTGTTTATGTTTTGGATTAGTACAAATAACTAGTACTTTTCCCTTACGTCTAATGATTTTACATTTATCACACATTTTTTTTACTGATGGTCTAATTTTCATAAAATCCCTCCTACTATTTTCTATAGGTTATGCGCCCCTGTGTTAAATCATATTCCGATAATTCTATCGTTACTGTATCACCTGGTAAGATGCGAATATAGTTCATTCGGATTTTACCAGAAACATGGGCTATTACAGTGTGTTTATTTTCAAGTTCAACGCGATATTTTCCTCCAGGTAAAACATCAAGTACTTTACCATTTACTTCTATCGCAGTCTTTTTACTAACCTTTGTATCCTCATACATAGGCTTTTTATTATTCATTGTTTTCTTTTGCATATTATCACCTCTTTATCAAGATTGTGTTAACCAACTTATAACATAAATATCTCATAATAATTTGGTATAAATTATATTTATTTATTAGTTAATATTTCAACAATTCTATTAAAAATTGTCATCTTATCACTACTACCATCAACCACATATAAACAATTATCATTTTTATAATAATCAATAAGTGGTTTAGTTTCTTCTAAATATAAATTAAATCTTTTTGTAAACGTTTCTATATTATCATCAGAACGTTTTACGAGTTGTACATTACAACTATCACATAATCCACTATGAAGTGGTTTTAACTCTTCGATGGCATCATTATATACCCTCTTACAATTAGGGCAACTTAAACGATTAATAATTCTTTTTGATGCATCTTCATATGTAACATCAATATATATAACAAATAAGTTATCAATGTCATGTTTTTCTAATATATCATCAAGTAATTTGGCTTGTTTTAAATTTCTTGGAAATCCATCCAATACAAAATTAGATGTATTACCAGTTAATTTCTTTTCAAGTAATGTCCCAATTAATGAATCATCAACCAATTCTCCAGCTTCCATTTTTTCTTTTATGTATAAAGCCTCTAATGATTCTTTTTGACATTCCTCTCTAAGTAAATCGCCAGTAGATATATGCAAGTAGTTATACTTTTCACATAATAAATCTGACTGTGTACCCTTACCAGCTGCTGGTGGAGCAACAAATATAACTGCTTGCAACTACTTACGACCTCTAGTGTACTTTCTAGTTACTAAACTACTTTCAAGTTGTTTATATGTCTCAAGTGCTACACCAACAACGATTAAAAGTCCAGTACCACCGATTGATACACTTGATGGTAAACTTGAAATTTGTGAACAAACAATAGGTAAAGCAGCTAGAATAACTAAGAATGTTGTACCTACGATTGTTATTCTTTTTAATATTTTTGTTACATAATTAACTGTTTCTTCTCCTGGTCTAACTCCTGGAATATATCCACCATTCTTTTGTAAATTTTCCGCAAGTTCTTTTGGTTTCAATTGAAAGAATGTATAGAAGTAACCAAATACAAAGATAAACACAATATACAAAATTATACCAGTTAATGAATTAAGTGTAAGCCATTTAGATACAAAAAGTGAAAAGCCTTCATTTTTGATAAATGTTGCAAGTAATGATGGTATTGATACAAGTGCTGACGCAAAGATTACCGGTATTACTCCTGCAGAATTTAATTTGAAAGGTATATAACTTTGTTTACCTAAATTTCTTGTTGAACTATTAGCATATTGAATTGGAATTCTTCTTTCAGCTGTTTCTACGAAAACTACACCAACAATGATTGCTAAATAAAGAGCAACAAATAATACAAATTTAAAGATTCCAAATACTAGTAATTGAACAGTATCTGTAACAATAAAACTATTAAATGCTTCCATAAACATTGATGGCATCGTAGCAATAATTCCAGCCATGATTATAAGTGAAATCCCATTTCCAACTCCCTTAGTAGTGATTTGATCACCAAGCCACAATAAGAAAGCTGTTCCTGCTGTAAGAATTACAGAAAACTGCATATAATCCATAACACTACCACTTTCTACGTATGCAAATGATAGCATATAACCTTGAATAAAGGCTAAAACAATTCCCATAACTCTTGTTATTGTATTTAATTTATTACGACCAACTTGACCTTGTTTAGCTAGTTCAGAAAAATATGGTATTATATCCATCTGTAATAACTGAACAATAATTGAAGCCGTAATATATGGCATTACTCCTAGTGAAAAGATTGAAAACTTTTCAAGAGCACCACCACCCATTGCATTAATTAATCCCATAAAGCCAAGATTTGACGTATTTAACTTTGATGTATCTAAACCAGGTACGATAATTGTTGTACCAAGTTTAAATATAAATAATGCAACTAAGGTGAAAACGATTCTTTTACGCAAATCTTTATTTTGAGGATTAAATATTTGCTTAACTTGTGCAAACATTAAATCACCTCAGCTTTTCCACCTAATTTTTCTATTTGTTCTTTAGCAACACCTGAGAACTTATGTGCTTTAACAGTAAGTTTCTTTTCAAGTGTACCTCTACCTAATACTTTAATTCCATCTAACCCTTTTTTAATTAGTCCCATTTCTGCTAGTAATTCTGGAGTAACTACAGCATTTTCATCAAATTTATTTAAATCATCTAAATTAATAACAGCATATTTTGTTTTAAACATTGCATTAGTGAAACCTCTTTTTGGTAAACGACGATATAAAGGTAATTGTCCACCTTCAAAACCAGGTTTGTGGCTGTAACCACTTCTAGCTTTTTGGCCTTTTTCTCCTCTACCACTTGTTTTACCAAGTCCACTACTAGGTCCACGACCTACGATTTTTCTTCTATGAGTTGCTCCCTCAGTTGGGTGAATTGTATGTAACTTCATATTATAAAATCTCCTCTACTTTTTTTCCACGCATAGCAGCTACTTGTTCAGCTGTTTTTTGTGCTTTAAGTGCATTTAATGTTGCATATGCCATATTAATTTTAGTATTTGAACCTAATGATTTAGATAAAATATCTTTAACTCCAGCTAGTTCAAGAACTGCACGAACAGGTCCTCCAGCTTTAACTCCAGTACCTTTTTGAGCAGGTTTCAAAAGTACACGGCTAGCACTTTGAACACCAATTGCTTCATGTGGGATAGTTCTATCATCAACTAATGAAACTTTAACAACATTTTTTGTTGCAGCTTGAACAGCCTTTTTGATAGCATCTGGTACTTCATTTGCTTTACCAGTTCCAAGTCCAATTAGACCTTTTCCATCACCAACTGCCATTGTTGCAGCAAAACGGAAATGACGACCACCTTTAGTTACTTTTGTAACTCTTTTAAGTTCGATCATTTCTTCATTAAATTGTTTAGGGCGAGCTTCTCTTCTTTTATTTTCCATTAATTACCCTCCTTTTAGAACTCTAATCCATTTTCACGGGCAGCATCTGCAAGTGCTTCAACACGTCCATGATATTGGTAACCTCCTCTATCGAAGATTACTTTTGTAATTTTTTGTTCTTTTGCTCTCTTAGCAAGTAGTTGTCCTACTTTAGTAGCAGCTTCTATATTGCTTCCATTTTCAAGTTTTAATTCCTTATCAATAGAAGAAGCACTAACTAAAGTAACACCTTTTTCATCATCTATGATTTGAGCAAATATATTTTTATTTGATCTAAACACATTAAGTCTTGGATACTCGCTAGTTCCACTAACTTTTTCTCTAACTCTTCTATGTCTAGCTATACGCATATCATTGCGTGAAACTTTATTTATCATAGCAAATCTCCTTTACTTTAGCTTATTTAGAAGCTTTCTTTCCAACTTTACGTATAATATGTTCGTCAGTATAACGAATACCTTTACCCTTATATGGTTCTGGTTCTCTTATTTTACGTATATTAGCAGCAAACTCACCAACTAGGCACTTATCAATTCCTCTAATAAATAATTCTGTATTACTTGGACTTTCTAAGCTAATTCCTTCTGGTACATTAACTTCAACTGGATGTGAATAACCAGCTGTTACTACTAAATCTTTTCCTTTTAGTTGGAAACGATATCCAACTCCAACTGCTTCTAATTTTTTTTCAAATCCTTCTGTTACACCAACAATCATATTTTTGATATTAGCGTTAGCAGTTCCATGAAAGTTTTTATAATTATCATTTGTTCTTGTACAAATAACTTTATTATCTTCTACTTTTACATTAATACCTTGATGTACTTCAGTAGAAAGCTCACCTTTAGGACCTTTAACACTAACAACATTACCATTTACTGATACTGTAACATTTGCAGGTATTGTTAATTCTCTATTACCAATACGACTCATATAAAATCCTCCTTACTTTCTACCAAATGTAAGCAAGTACTTCTCCACCTAAATTTTGAGTACGAGCTTCTTTATCAGTCATAAGACCTTTAGAAGTAGAAATGATTGCAATTCCTAAACCATTTAATACTCTTGGGATGTCCTGAGCACTTGCATAAACACGTAATCCTGGCTTAGAAATTCTTTTAAGCCCAGTAATTACAGGTTCTTTTTGAACATATTTAAGTTCAAGTGTAATAACATTTTGAATACTATCTTTACTAACTTTATAATTAGATATAAAGCCTTGCTCTTTTAATATTCTAGCTATTTCAACTTTTATTTTTGAAGCGGGTACTTCAACTTCTTTATATCGCATTTGTTTAGCATTACGAATACGTGTAAGCATATCTGCGATTTGATCTGTTACCATAAAATCCCTCCTTCTATCCTACCAGCTAGATTTTTTAACACCTGGTATTTGTCCTTTATAAGCTAATTCCCTAAAGCAAATACGACAAATTCCGTATTTTTTAAGTACTGCGTGTGGTCTTCCACAACGATTGCAGCGAGTGTACTTACGTACTTCAAACTTAGGTTTACGACTAGCTTTTACTATCATGCTTTTTTTAGCCATAATATCCTCCTAATTTATAGTTATTTCTTAAATGGCATACCAAGGCCTTTTAAGAGATCGTACGCTTCTTCATTAGTCTTTGCTGTTGTAACAAAAACGATATCCATTCCACGTACTTTAACAACATCATCATATACTATTTCTGAAAAAATAAGTTGTTCTGTTAATCCTAGAGTATAGTTTCCACGGCCATCAAAGGCTCTTGAAGAAACACCTCTAAAATCTCTTACACGTGGAAGTGCAATACTAAATAATTTATCTAGAAAATTGTACATTTTTTCACCACGTAATGTTACTTTACAACCAATTGGTTGTCCAGCACGAATTTTAAATCCAGCAATAGCTTTTTTAGCTTTAGTAGCTAATGGTTTTTGTCCTGTAATAAGTTCAAGATCTCTCATAGAAGCTTCTAATAACTTACTATTTTGAGAAGCATCTCCAACACCAATATTTACAACAATTTTTTCTAGTCTTGGAACAGCCATTACAGTTGAATAATTATATTTTTCTTTTAAACTTGGTATAATTTCATTATTATATTTTTCCTTTAGGCGGTTCATATTTACCCTCCTTCCAATTAATCTATACTTTCATTAGATTTTTTGGCACATCTAACCTTATTGCCTTTTTTATCTACTGTGTGTCCAATTCTGGTTCTTTTCTTTGTTTTTGGATCAAGAATCATAACATTTGAAGCATGAATTGGTGCTTCCATTTCAGTAATACTTCCAGCTCCATTACCATTTGGTTTAATATGTTTCTTAACAACATTAATACCTTCAACGATAACTTTATTTTCAGCTTTTAAAGTTTTTACTATCTTTCCTTCTTTTCCACGATCTTTACCAGCTATGACAACAACTTTATCTCCTGTTTTAAAGTTCATGAGCTTTCCCTCCTAGATCTATAACACTTCTTTAGCAAGTGATACGATTTTCATATAATTATCACGCAATTCACGTGCTACTGGTCCAAATACACGAGTTCCAACTGGACTTTTATCATCTTTAATAATAACACAAGCGTTATCATCAAATTTAATATAAGAACCATCTTCTCTTCTTTGACCAAATTTGCTCCTTACAATTACAGCTTTAACAACTTTTCCTTTGCCAACTGTACCAGTAGGAGTGGCTTTCTTTACAGTTCCAACAACTATATCACCAATATTTCCAGTCTTTACTTTACTACCACCAAGAACTCTAATAACGCTTATTTCACGTGCACCAGAGTTATCAGCAACTTTCAAGCGGCTTTCTTGTTGAAGCATAATAATCCTCCTTTACAATTGCGAGTTATAATATAACTGCTTTTTCAATTATTTCAACTAAACGATAACGTTTTGTTTTTGATAATGGTCTAGTTTCAACGATACGAACTACATCACCAATTTTAGCTTCGTTCTTTTCATCATGTGCTGTATATTTTTTAGAATATTTAACACGTTTACCATATAATGGATCCATTTTATAAGTTTCTACTAGTACCTTAATTGTTTTTTCAGCTTTAGTTCCATCACTAACAACTTTTCCAACTAATTCACTTTTTCTTTTTTCTTCCATGAGTTCCTCCTAGTTTTCTTTAAGTTCACGTTCACGTAAAATAGTTTTCATACGTGCAACTAATTTTCTTAATTCTTTGATTCTTGAAGGTTTCTCTAGATTACCAGTAGCTTGACTAAAACGTAAATTAAATAACTCTTCTTTATACTCATCGATTTTTTTCAAAATTTCTTCATTTGTTAGTTCTCTAATTTCACTATTTTTCATTAGTTTCACCACTTTCTTTAGAAACAAATTTACATCTGATTGGAAGTTTATGCATAGCAAGTCTTAAAGCTTCACGAGCTGTTGCTTCATCAACGCCACCGATTTCAAACATAATTTTTCCTTTTTTAACAACTGCAACCCATTCTTCTGGTTGACCTTTACCTTTACCCATACGAGTTTCTAATGGTATTTTAGTTAATGATAAGTGTGGGAATATGTTAATCCATACTCTACCTCCACGTTTCATATAACGAGTCATAGCAACACGAGATGCTTCAATTTGTTGTTGTGTAATCCATGCACCTTCTAAAGCCATTAATCCATATTCTCCAAAATGAAGTTCTGTATTTCCTTTAGATACTCCATCATAACGAAGACGATGTGGTCTACGATATTTAGTGTTTTTTGGAATTACTGCCATCTGCATTACCTCCCTTATTTGATTTTGTAGGAAGGATTTCTCCTTTGTAAATCCATACTTTTACACCAATTTTGCCATATGTTGTATTAGCCTCTTTATGTGCATAATCAACATCTGCTCTTAAAGTATGAAGTGGAATATTACCTTCTGTATAACCTTCAGCTCTAGCCATATCAGCGCCACCAAGTCTTCCAGAAACAGAAGTTTTAATTCCTTTTGCTCCAGCCTTCATAGTATTTCTAATAGCTCTCTTTTGAGCAATTCTAAATGAAACACGATTTTCGATTTGATGTGCAATATTTTCAGCAACTAAAGATGCATCTAAATCTGGATTTTTAACTTCCATAATAGAAATTTGAATATCCTCTTTAGTTAATTTTGATAATTTGTCTTTAATTTTATCAATTTCGTCACCACCGTGTCCAATAACAACACCAGGCTTAGCAGTATTGATAATAACATTAGTTTTTGAATTATTACGTTCAATAGCAATACTAGATACTGCTGCATCTTTTAAATTCTTATCTAAGAATTCACGAATTTTTCTATCTTTTTCAAGATATTCAGCAAAATTCTTATCAGCATACCAAGTAGATTGCCATTTTTTATTAATGCCTAATCTAAGTCCTATAGGACTAACTTTTTGACCCATCAGATAACCTCCTTTGCTTAATTTTTCTCACTTACAACTATTGTAATATGACTAGTTCTTTTCTTAATTGGATCAACATGACCACGAGATCCAAATTTCATTCTTTTTAAAGTTCTACCTTCATTAATATAAGCTTCTTTTACGATCAAATTATCTTTCTCTAAATGTAAATTATTTTCAGCATTTGCAACTGCAGATGTTAATACTTTACGTATTAATCTAGCAGATTCTTTATTTATATTTCTTAAAATTTTGTCAGCTTCAACTACGTTTTTACCACGTATTAAATCTATAACTAAACGGCTCTTACGAGGAGCAATTCTGACTTCTTTTGCGATTGCTTTAGCTTCCATTTAAGTCCTCCTTCCTGGTAACTATTTCTTTTCTTTAGCGTCGCCATGTCCACCAAACTTACGTGTTAAGGCAAATTCTCCTAATTTATGGCCAACCATATCTTCTGTTACATATACAGGAATAAATTCTTTACCATTATGTACAGCAAATGTATGTCCTACAAATTCAGGATAAATGGTTGAACGGCGAGACCATGTTTTAATAACTTCTTTTTTTCCAGACTCATTTACCTTTTTAACTTTAGCCATTAAATGACCATCTATAAAAGGTTTCTTTTTTAAACTTCTAGCCATCTATTTAACCATCCTTTCACTATTTTTTACGACGACGTACAATTAACTTATTTGAAGCTTTCTTAGTGTCACGTGTCTTGTAACCCAATGCAGGTTTACCCCAAGGTGTAACTGGTCCTTTACGTCCGATAGGAGCACGACCTTCTCCACCACCATGTGGGTGATCATTAGGGTTCATAACAGAACCACGAACTGTTGGTCTAATACCCATATGTCTCTTACGACCTGCTTTACCTAAACTTACAAGTTCATGATCAGCATTTCCAACTTCACCAATTGTAGCGCGACAAGTTCCTAATACTTTACGAACTTCTCCACTAGTTAAACGAATTAAAACATATTTTCCTTCGCTACCTAGTATTTGAGCACTTGAACCAGCTGAACGAACAATTTGTCCGCCTTTACCAGGTTTTAACTCAATATTATGAACTAATGTACCTTCTGGAATATTTGCAAGTGGTAAATTATTTCCAACTTTAATATCGGCTTTTTCGCCACTTTCAATTTTATCTCCAACTTTTAGTCCTTTTGGAGCAATAATATATCTTTTTTCTCCATCTTCATAATTTATTAAAGCAATGTTAGCAGTTCTATTTGGATCGTATTCAATTGAAGAAACTGTTCCAATAACGCCATCTTTGTCACGTCTAAAATCAATAATACGATATTTTCTTTTAGCTCCGCCACCTTGATGTCTTACTGTGATTCTTCCTTGATTATTACGACCACCATTTTTCTTAAGTGTAACAACTAATGATTTCTCAGGTGTAGTCTTTGTAATCTCATCATTTATAAGAGTTGACTTGCCTCTTAAACCATTAGTCATTGGTTTATAAACTCTTACTGGCATATATATCCTCCTTTAGTTAAGTTCAATTGAACTTCCTTCTTTTAACTTAACAATTGCTTTCTTTACACGATTTGTTTTTCCAACATATCTACCAACTCTTTTTTTCTTTGGTTTTACGTTTACTACATTTACACTTTCAACTTTAACGTTAAAAATATTTTCAACTGCTTGTTTAATTTGTGTTTTATTTGCTTTAACATCTACGCTGAATGTAACTGCATTATTATTTTGTTGTAAATCAGCACTTTTTTCAGTAATAATTGGTGCTTTAATTACATCACGATAATTATTCATTAAACAAGCACCTCCTCTATTTGTTTAATAGCTTCACTTGTAACTACCATTACATCTGCTGAAATAACATCATATGTATTAATTTCACTAGCCTCTAATAAAATTACATTTGGTAAGTTACGAGTTGCTAAAACGATATTTTCATTTAAACTTTCAACAACTAATAAAATATTTCCATTTAATTTTAAATCATTTAGAATATTTACCATTGTTTTTGTTTTTCCATCAGCAATATTTAAACTATCGATAATTACTAATTCACTACCAATAACCTTATATGATAAAGCTGATTTTAAAGCTAATCTTCTTTCTTTTTTGTTCATTTTTTTAGAATAGCTTCTTGGATGTGGTCCGAATACAATTCCTCCACCTGGCCAATGTGGAGCTCTTGTACTACCTTGACGAGCACGACCTGTACCTTTTTGTTTCCAAGGTTTTCTTCCTCCACCACTTACTTCTGAGCGTGTTTTAGTATCTGCAGTTCCTTGTCTTTCAGCATTTCTAGTAAGTGTTATTGCATCATATAAAACTGTGTCATTTGGTTCAATAGCCCAAACAGTTTCATTTAATTTAACATCACTAACTTTTTCGCCTTTAGTATTTAATACTTTCATCTTTTCCATATGTACCTCCTACTAATTTTCTGAAGCAGCATTTTCTGCTACACTTTCAGTAGTTTCTGCAGTTTCATTAGCCATTACTTCTTCAGTTACGTCATAGCAAACTAATTCTTCCATGTCCTTAACCTTATCAGCATTCTTTACAGCTGTTTTAATCATAACTAATGATTTCTTTGGCCCTGGAACGTTACCTTTAATTAATAAGCAATTGTTTTCTAAATCTACTCCAACTACTACTAAATTTTGAATAGTAACAACTTCTACTCCCATATGACCTGGTAAATTTTTACCTTTAAAAACACGCATTGGTCTCATAGTACCCATTGAACCTGGTTTTCTATGATAATGAGAACCATGTCCCATAGGACCTCTACTTTGATTATGACGTTTAATAACACCTTGGAAACCTTTCCCTTTAGTTGTTCCTGTAACGTCAACAACTTCTCCTTCAGTAAAGATATCAGCTTTGATTTCTTGTCCTAAAGAATAATTATTAATATCTACTCCCCTAAATTCTCTAAAGAAGCGCTTAGGTGTAGTACCTGCTTTACTTGTAATACCAGCAGATGCTTTTGTCGCTAATTTTTCTCTCATTGTATCAAAACCAACTTGAATTGCTTCATAACCATCTTTTTCAGTTGTTTTAATTTGTGTTACCACATTTGGTTCAACTTCAATAACAGTTACAGGAATCAATTTACCTGATTTTGTAAATACTTGAGTCATTCCTATTTTACGACCTAAGATTCCTTTCATAATAACCTCCTATAAAATTATAAATTAACTTGAACATCAACACCGCTTGGGATATCTAGATGTGTAATTGCATCTATAGTTTCCTTGCTTGGATTATTGATAACAATTAATCTCTTGTGTGTTCTCTTTTCAAATTGTTCACGTGAATCCTTATATTTGTGAACAGCTCTAAGAATTGTGATTTTTTCAACTTCAGTTGGTAGTGGTACTGGTCCACTTACTTCTCCACCTGTTCTTTTTACTGTTTCAATAATTTTCGCACACGCAAGGTCAACACTCTTGTGTTCAAAACCCTTTAATTTGATACGAACTTTTGTTGCAGCCATCATTTTCCTCCTCTCGCCTATATCTTGTATAGACATGCTCCGTGTAAAAACCCGACTTTACCATTGTTATTTTCTAACAACTTAACCTGGTGTGTCGGCAACCTCACACATCAACGCGCATCACACATTCAAAATTATACATGAATATTATATGAAAATCAAGACTTTTTTAGAATATTTTCACAAAACCTGAAATTTAATTTGAAATTCCGTTTTTAATTAACAAACTGAAATAAGTCTT
>URIY01000024.1 GCA_900547995.1 uncultured Mycoplasmatota bacterium | reverse complement strand
TTACTTTATTATACACGAAAAAACGCATGATTTAAAATTTCATGCGTTTATCCTGCGTCTATATCAAATGATGCATTACCTAGTTTTACTATTCTTTTATTTTTCTCATCTTTACTTTCAGATATCATTTTAATTCTATCTTTAACATTTGTTTCTAATTCTTTAATAAAATTATAATTACCTGCTAAATCAATAATTACAGGAGCAATTAACTTCTCAATAATATCTTCTTTGGATAAACCTTCCTCTAATTCAATATCTTTTTGATGGCAAATATCTTTTAATTCTTCTATACTATATTGTTCATATTCTTCATACTTTTTCTTTGTATCTCCATTTACAGCTAAGGCTCTTCCTAATTGTTCAAAGAATACTATATCAGATTTGGTTTCTCTTCCCATAATAACACCATCTACATTTGGTGCATGTACTCCTTCATTATATTGATTTATACAAAACATAATTCTAAGGGTATTGCTAGCATCTTCTCCATCTAAAGTCCTATCATAATAAAAGGCTTCTCTATTTCTCTTTCCTTCTTTGGCATCTTTACTTGTTGTTTTATAAAATACTATTTTTATATTTGGAAAAATTTCACTAAATATCTTTCGTGCTTCTTCCATAATAGTATCTATATCATTTCTCCCATCTTCAGCATTTACTGGACAAAAATAGAAATATTTTCCATTTGGTTTAATATATTTTTTCATTAAGTCTTTATTACTTGACGCTTCTAACACTCTCTTTTTTACATCATGTAAAAGGTTTGATAGTTCTTTATAATTTTTTGGTGTAATAGTGGCCTTATTTAATAATTCTTCTAAACTTATATCAAAGTTTTCTGCTACATGCACAGCTGTTTTATAATTTGGTTTTGGTAATAATGCATCTATAATAGCGTCTGCTAAATCATACCTACTTACAATTGTATCGGAAAATAATTCATCTCCGTCATCTTCGGCCATATCTCTTTCATATGGTGTTCCTCTATCGCGAATTGTATAGGCTGTCATTCCAAATATTTTCATATCTTCATGAGTATCTATAATAGTATCTACTCTATTTTCCCAAATAGGGGCACCTATATGATGAAACTCATCTAATATAAGTAAATCTATATCCATGTCTTCAATTTCTTCTCTAGACATATTTACAAAACTGCGATATGTTCTAAATTCTAAATTAGAAAAATCTCTTTGTAAATCCAAGTTAGAATTATTTTTTATAATATTTTGTACATGTTCAATAATACTTTGATATGTAACAAGCCACAATATTTTTTTACCTTTATTGTCATAAGCGAGTTGTAAGCCATTATAAGTCTTACCTATTCCTGTTGCATGTATAATAGATACTACTTTTATTCCTTCTTTATATGCATTTCTTATTTTCCTGTAAGATGATGCGTTATGTTCATATAATTCTAATGTACTAAATTCCTTATCTATCACTATTATCACCTTCATAAAGTTCTATATCTAAATTATTATCTTCTTCTATTAGTTGAACAAAATCATCTTTATATATATTGGCATATTTTTCATTAATATTTTTAATAATTTCTATTATTTCATTATTTATATTTACTTTAAAACCAATCTTTTTACTATACATTATATCTATATCATTTTCATTTGGTATAAATACCTCTACTACTTTTCCTATTTTTTTCACGATATCACCTACACTAATAATATCAAAAAATAGGGATCTATTCAATTCCTATTTATAAATAAGTTATCTAATTTTTACTGTTTTTGTTTTTAAAACTAAAAGTAATTCATCAAGTCTTTTAACTAGTTCTTCATCAGTTAATGTACTAAGTTCACCAAGTTGTATCATTAAATCTAAATATATCTTTTTAGAAAATTCATTATTATAAACACTATATTTATAAAAACTATTTTCACTTAATGATTTATTTTCTGTAAACCAATTAAAGAAATCTTGAATAAAGGCTTTAGGATTAGAACTATAATCACAGTTACCTGTTTCATTAATATATTCTAATATAAAAAGTTTTAATCCATTTACATTTTTATTCATATAATCATCCCCCTTTTTTTGATGCAACATATAATAACACTTTATGACTGCATTAGTCAAGTATTTTTTATAATTTTATTATATGCATAAATTTTTAAAAATAGAAATAATTATACCTATATTTTTAAAACTTAGATAATGCTTCTAAAGCTTCATCAAATGTTGATACACCTACAATATTTATATCGTAATGATATTTTTCTTTTGCTTTGATTGCATCTTCATAATTTTCACCATTGGGTACAATAAAATATTTAATCTTATCATGTACAGCGCCTTTTATTTTATATTCGATACCACCAATACTACCAACATTTCCCTGTTCATCTATCGTTCCTGTACCAGCAATTTTTTTACCATGGGTAATATCTTTCTCTGTTAAATAGTTATATATAGCAAGTGACATCATCAGGCCTCCTGATGGTCCTGATTCTGAGGCTTTAAATTTTAATTTAATATCAGGATTACAATCATAATCTCTAATTATAGATGGCATAATACCAATTAATTTAGTTCCAGATACATCTATTACTTTA
The DNA here is from genome assembly GCA_900547995.1 of uncultured Mycoplasmatota bacterium. GTDB lineage: Bacteria > Bacillota_I > Bacilli_A > RF39 > UBA660 > UMGS1045. The sequence goes on along the minus strand of URIY01000024.1, from coordinate 24,599 downwards.
GCATATCTTTCAAATTCATTACCATTATTTTTTACTAAAATACTTAATGTATCATCTTTATTAGAATTATTTAAAATATTGGTTATATCTTCCTTTTTATTAATATTAATATTATTAATACTTATAATTTCATCGCCAACTTTTAAATCTGTATTAGCTTCATCATAAATATAAATAACATATATATTGCTTTTCCTAATATTAATTTCTTTGCCTGCTTTTGTATATGCATATATAATAGCATTTTGATTTGCTTCTGTTAGCATAATATGATCTCTTAGACTAGCATCTTCATCAGTTTCATTTTCATCTAACACACTACTTTTCTTTTCAATATCCCAGTCTTTTTTTATATTTGCAAGCAAAAGCATAGGAAGAGTTGCTTTATATTCACTTACATATGCCATATTAAAACTACCATCTACATGATTTGCATCTTCTATCTCAATTCTAGATGATATATCAATTACTCCCCCAGGGGCACTTATATAATATGGAAATTCATAGAATGCTAAAAAAAGTCCTAATATAATTCCCAGTATAAATAAATAATTTTTAGATATGAATTGTTTTATTTTTACATATATTTTAGTAAACACTTTATTCACGCCTTTCTATTTAACAATATACAACTAAGGAGACTTTATGAAAAAAATATTTATAAGTATTATATCTATTATTATTTTAATTTTTATTGGTATAGAAATACTAACAGAATCACAAACGATTTTAAAAACTGTTATCTTTTCTTTTAGTATATGGACAAATAATATTTTTCCATCTTTATTTCCCTTTTTTGTATTATCAGAAATATTAATTAATTTTGGATTTATTGAATTTGCAGCCGAATTATTTAAACCAATTATGTATAAACTCTTTAAAGTTAAAGGAGAAGCATCATTTGTTTTTATTATGAGTATGATATCTGGTTTTCCCAGCAATGCTAAATACGTAAGAGAATTATATAACAAGAATATGCTTGATGAAAATGAAGCATCCAAGATTTTAATGTTTACACATTTTTCTAATCCACTATTCATACTAGGTAGCATTTCTCTTACCTTTTTAAATAATAAAGAAGCAGGATTACTTGTATTAATTTGTCATTATTTAACTAATTTTATTATAGGTTTTCTTTTTAGAAGTTACTATCCATGTCCTAAAGAAAATAATAAAGTATCCTTAAAAAAAGCCATTTTAAATATGCATAATAAAAGAATTAATAATAACCAAAAATTAGGCATAATTATTACTAATTCTTTAACAAACACTATAAATACCTTACTCTTAATCCTAGGTGTTGTTACCATGTTTTTATGTTTAACAACTATTATTGACAATAATATAAATTTAAATAATTATAATCAAAGTATTTTAAATGGTTTTATTGAGATGACACAGGGATTAAAATATGTAGGTTTACTAAACATACCACTTAAACTTAAAACCATTATTAGTACTCTTATTATTTCTTTTGGTGGTCTTAGTGTTCATATGCAAGTAATAAGCATTTTAAGTGACACTAAAATCAAGTATTTACCATTTCTTACTGCAAGGGTACTTCATGCTTTAATTGCTGGATTACTCGTCTTCATTTCTTTTGATTATTTAGTTATTTTAATATGATACACTAGATAAGGATATTCTAGCATATCCATTATTTCCTGATGTTGGTTTAGCCATACTAGATGATAGTGATTCTCCATCAATTACACTTATATTATCAAATTTTTTACCTGAATAATGAATATTAGAATCGGCAATATTACCATTACTATCTATAGCTTTACTACTAGAGTAACCTGATACAAAGGAAGAACCACCTGTTGCAGAACTACCATAGCCACTACTTGCTCCTCCGAAGTAGCCACTGCCACCTCCAGCTTTAATATCACCTTCATATCCATCTGGTTTACTACTCATACCAAATTTACCAGATGCATAAGTATTTAATTTAGCACCAGCGGCACTGTATACATCTATACTACCTCCGGATACTTGGCTTGCACCTAAAGCAATTGTATACATTGAGTCCGTGCAGGCAGTTCCTATGGTATTTGAATTACTTGTTATACTACCACCAAATCCCCCTGTTTTCTTAGATGAACCACAGGTTCCGGCAAGGGCTCCTCCACCTCCGGCTGCAACCATAATACGTGAACGAAGACCATCTACTGAATCCCAATTTCCTTTTTTTAGTCTAATATCAGTGGCTCCACCTCCGGCAGCACCATTTTGAGTGCTTTGATTTAATGTAAGTGATCCACCACCATTATATCCACCATTATCACCATTGCCAGCACCACCTACGTATACATAGATTTTTTCTCCGGCAGTAAGTGTTATATTACCAGATGTATATGCACCTGTTCCACCTGAAAAACTTCCTGAAGAGTTACCATTTGCTCCCCATAATTCAATTTTATAACTACCACTTACAGGAGCCGAAAATGTATAATATGAATTATTTACATCATATGCATAAGATGTTGAAATAAAGGTTACCGTTCTTGTTACCGCTTTATTTGGATTACTAATTGGTGTATATGTTACGGTCATTTTATTATCTACAATAGTACTCCTTGTTACTGTAACAGCATCTGTTGTTGATGTTGCTTTTATAATATTGTTATTACTATCTAAATAATAATAACCTGGATCTACAAATTCAACTGTACTGTACCAAATCATATTTGATGATCCAGCAAGCCAAATTTCCTCAGCACTATCATTTCCTGAAATAGCCAAATTAGTAATAGACGTGTTATTACTATTATATTGATATACTAAATGGATTCCGTAATCATCCTTAATATCAGGATGCATTATTGGTACATTTATTGATAGTATAGAATCATTTGTTAAATCAGTTACATCTGTCATTGTGGTTGCTTTTATATTATAGTTTTTTGTATCAAAATTATAATCACTACCACTTACAAGTTCAGTTTTATAATCACCATATATTAAATATGCTGGTGTATTATCTGTCTTTTTAATAAATTCCAATCTTTTACTTGTACCATCTTTAAAATAAAAAGATATACAGTTAATTACATCAGCACTTGAACTACAAGATCTTGCTAGTTCTAACTGTTTATTAATTAAATCTTCATTTATTTCTCTATTTATAATGGCTTGCTTATTTAACATTTCTGTTTTTACACCTGATGATGTATATACTTCTTTTAATGATAATATAAGTTGAAATAAGAATAAAACAACGATGGACAAAATAGATATGGAAACAACTAATTCTACAATTGTAATACCTTTATTACTTTTTTTCATAATTATTCCCCTCCTACTAAGATAGAAGCAAATGTATTATCATTAAACTCAGCAATTATACGATAATTATTACTTGTATCTTTATTATCAAAATCAATTCGTTTAATAAATTTTTTTAAATCTTCATATTCATTTGTATCAGAATTAAGTGCTGTTCCGTTATTAATTTGGTTGATTAAATTATCAATATTTTGATTAGTAAATATCAAATATTTAATATTTAATCCTGTCATTAATTCATTAAAATATGTTGTATTAGCTGTTTGTAAATTACCATTTTTTAAGTCAATATACGACGTTGTATTTAATCCTTGTGTAAGAATATATATATCATTTTCCTCAAGAAATGATCTCACATTAGAAAGTGCATATAATCCATTTACAGTGTTATACTTAAAACTTGTGTCATAACTCCTTTTAATTGTGTAAAATTGTGTATACAAAAAGATTAACACTGTTGATACAAGTGTTGCCGTTACTAATAATTCTGTTAAAAGAAAACCTTTACTGTCAAGTTTTTTCATAAAATTCCCCTTCTTACTTGTTTTTTATCCTAATTGTATTATATAATATATTTAGGATAAATGCTAGTCCTAATTAAGAATAAGGGGATGAAATAATGTTAAAAAAATTTGATTATGATAAAATGCCTGTTGTTGATATAGTAAATGAAATACTTATAGATGCATCAAAAAGAGGTGCCAGTGATATTCACTTTGATCCTCATGAAAAATTTATGAAAATTAGAATAAGAATTGATGGAGAATTAATTGATTATACAGAAGTTCCTAATGATATAAAGAAAAATCTTGTTACTCGTGTTAAAATCTTATCAGAAATGAACATCACAGAATCAAGATTACCTCAAGATGGAGCAATCAAGGGAAATATTGAAGGAGTTAATTTGGATCTCCGTGTTTCTGCTTTACCTACTAATTTAGGTGAAAAGATTGTTATCCGTATTATGGACTATTCTATGAGTATTAAAGGTATTGATAGTTTAGGATTTAGTGAAAGCAATTTAAAAAAAGTTTTACATATGATTAGCATTCCTAATGGTATTATACTAGTAACTGGTGCGACTGGTACTGGTAAATCAACAACTGTTTACTCTATTTTACAGAGATTAAATAAAGAAGATACTAATATTATAACTGTTGAGGACCCAATTGAAATGAATATTGAAGGTGTCAACCAAGTTCAAACAAATAGTGAAATTGGTTTAACTTTTGCAACAGCCTTACGTTCTATTTTACGTCAAGACCCTAACATTATAATGATTGGAGAAATTCGTGATACTGAAACAGCCAGAATTGCTGTACGTGCTTCTATTACAGGACACTTAGTATTATCTACAATTCACACCAATAATTCATTAAATACCATTGAGCGTTTACTTGATATGGATGTTGAAAGATACTTATTATCAAGTGCTCTTGCAGGAATTATATCACAAAAGCTTGCCCGTAAATTATGTCCACATTGCCGTAAATTAAGACCTGCAAATGAATATGAAAAAGATTTATTTAAAAGAGTTTTAGGAAAAAATATTACTGAGTTATATACAACAGAAGGTTGTGAAGAATGTAGTAATGGATTTAAAGGAAGAATTGCCATTCATGAAGTATTGCTAATTAATCAAGATATTAAAGATGCTATCAGTAATAATGTAAGAAAAGATGCTTTACGTGAATTAGTTTATAAAAATGATGTAACTACCCTTTTACAAGATGGTCTTGAAAAAGTATTAGAAGGACAAACTACATTTGAAGAAATTTTAAAATTAATTGAACTTGATGATGAGGATTTACATGGTGGCCATGGACTTGAAAACGCTATTAATGAAACTAACATTAGTAAGAATTCTACTACTGATTCTAATAATCAAGGAAGCACATCAAAAGAAGAAGAGAAAAAGCCTTCTTTGGAAGAAATAAAAAAAGATACTAAAAAGGTTATCAATGAACCTATAAGTACAAAAGAAATTGATAATACAATAAATAAAGTTAATAGTACCCCTGATGTACCTAAAATAAAAAGAGAATTTAATTTCAATAGACCTATTAAAGAAGAAATACCAAATCCTGAAAATATTTCTCTTGATAATAAAGAAGAAAAAAATATCAATGAGGAAAATGAAATTAAAAGAAGAAGTACTAATTTAGAATCATTCCTTGCTGAAGCACAACAACTTTTGGCTAAACAACAAGTACCAATTAAAGAAAACAACATAAATGAAGAAAAAAAGACAATCGAAAAACCTATTAAAAAGGAAGAACCTAAAGAAGAATTTGATGATTATGGGTTAAGTGATACAATTAATTTTATTAATGAATATAAAAGAGGTTTAAAAAGATATAATGAACAAGATAAATAAAACTTGTTCTTTTTTATTATCAAAAAAAAATCACCAAATAAGGTGATTCTTAGTATACAAAATCTTCTATTTTATTAAAATCACTAATGTAAATATTAATAATATTAAAATTATCAATATCTACATTACTAGTATTAAGTGCTACCTTTACAGTATCGTCATTTTCTGTTGTTTCTATAATTATATTCTCAGCTACTATTCTATCTATTTTATTTAATTCATAAAACTTAGATATTGGTAATGATGAATTTATTAAAACATTTCCATCAGCATTTTCTTGTTTATAATTATATGTTGCATTATATAAATAATTATATATGTTGTTTATTCTATATAAGGATAAATCTATTATATTATTTGAGTTTATTTCTTCTTTTATTTCATCTTTAATTAAATACAATTTATTACTATTACTTTCATAATAATAGTTTGTACTGATTTCATTATCAGTAATACTAAAATAATATTTATCATTATATCTTTTACCATCAATAATATAATTAGTATTTACATTATCATCAATTACATTTACCTCATATCTAAATTTATAATTTTTAGCATCTTTTAAAAGAGAAACTTTATTTGTAATTGTTTTTGGTAATTCAATTATTTCATCTGGATCAATTTTTTTAGTATAATTGTTTGCCCTATAATTCATAACTCTAATATAAATTATAACAAATATAAAAAATATTAAATAGATTATAAGTTTAACAATAGCTTTATTTTTTTTATCCGATAAAAATTCTTTAATATCTTTTAATCTATTTTTCTTTTGCTTATTATTACTTTCTTCTTCCATAGTCCACCTAACTAAAAATTTTTCCTATAATTGATTCCTTATTTGCCATACCATTAACAAAATCAGTAGCAAGCATTCTTTTCTTTCCTTCAGGTTGAATTACTGTTAAAACTATTTCCCCATTGGAAACCTTTACACCAATTCCATCTTTATAAATATTCGTTATTTCACCATCTATTTTCTCGCCAAAATAATTATCGGTCTTGTAACATTCCCAAACCTTAATAATTTTACCTTCAAACTGACAATATGCTCCTGGCCATGAATTTAATCCTCTAATCTTGTTATATACTTCTTTTTGTGTCTTAGAAAAATCTAATTTTTCATCTTCTCTTTTAATAACAAAGCCATATGTTGCCTTGCTATCATCTTGTTTAGTTCTACTATTTGTTCCATCCAAAATACTAGGTAATGTTTTTAGAAGCAAATCTCTACCAATAACCATAAGTTTATCATGAAGCATTTCAGCAGTATCATTATCATTTATAGGAAGGCTTTCAGATGAAATAATATCCCCTTCATCCATGCGCTCATCCATATACATAATCGTAACACCTGTTTCTTTATATCCATTAATTATGGCTCTATGAATAGGAGCACCACCACGAAGTTTAGGAAGTAATGAAGCATGAACATTTATACAACCTAATCTTGGATAATCTAATATTTCTTTAGGTAAAATTTGACCATAAGCACATGTAATAATTAAATCAGGCTCTAGTGCTAATATTTCATCAATAGCATCTTTTATTTTTTCTGGCTGAAGAGTTAAAATAGCATTTTCAATAGCAAGTTTTTTTACTGGTGAATAATGGACCATATCACCTCTACCAGATGGTCTATCAGGCTGTGTAACAATAGCCCTAATTTTATATTTTTTAAGTAACCCAGATAAAATAGTTGCACTAAAATCAGGTGTCCCCATATAAATAATCTTTAATTCTTTTTCTACTTTTAAATCTTCTAAATTCATAAATTCCACCTCTTCGTATTATATTTTATATATGGTAAGGATTAATATCTATTTCAAGTTTAACCTTCTTTTTTTGATATTCTCTTGATATAAATATTAAACTATCATATATTGTTTTAATATTTTTGTATTTAATAATAATTTGCATATAATAAATATTATTAATTCTAGGAATACTTGCCATAGATGGACCAAGTATAATACAATCTTTCATTTTATTTCTTAAATAACTAATAATTTTATCATTTTCATTATTTAAGGCATCAATATCTTTCGAACTAGTCTTTATTAAACAAAGATTATAATATGGAGGATAATCAAGTTTTTTTCTAATTTGTAATTCTTTATTATAAAATGCTTTATAATCATGAATACTTGCTGCAAGAATACTATAATGATCCATATTAAAACCTTGTAAAATTACCTCACCATCTAGTTTTCCACGTCCTGCTCGACCAGATACCTGGCTAAGTAAATCAAAGGTTCTCTCAGCGCTCCTATAATCAGGAATATTTAAACTAGCATCAGCATTTATGACACCAACAAGTGTAACATTCTCAAAATCTAAACCTTTAGCAACCATTTGTGTACCAATTAAAACATTATACTTTTTATTTTGAAAATCATTAATAATGCGTGCATGACTACCCTTTCTGCTTGTTGTATCAACATCCATCCTAATTGTTTTCACACCTTCAAAATTATTTATAATCTCTTCTTCCAACTTTTCTGTTCCAAGACCAAATTCATTAATATCCGTACTATTACAATTCGGACATTTTGCTGGCTTATATGTTTTATATCCACAATAATGACACTCTAAATAATTGCCATGTTTATGATACGTAAGTGGTATCTCGCATTTAGGGCATACAGCTTTATAGCCACAATTATGACATGTAATGCTAGTAGCATACCCTCTTCTATTTAATAATATAATGGCCTGTTTATCATTTTCCAAACATTCTTTTAATTTCATTTTAAGCAATCTAGAAAATATTTTATTACCCGATTCTATTTCATTTTTCATATCAACCAGCGTTACTTTAGGTAATTTTTTATTAATTCTCTCATTTAATTCTAGTAATTCATATAATCCCATTTTGGCTTTAGTATAACTATCTATTGATGGTGTTGCACTGCCAAGCATAATTGGACATTTATGATATTTTGCTCTATATAAAGCCATATCAATAGCATTATATCTAGGAGTATTTTCTTGTTTATATGTGTCTGAATGTTCTTCATCTATAATGATAGCACCAATATTTTCAAAAGGAGCAAAGATAGCACTTCTAGCACCAATAACAATTGATACTTCTTTTCGAATTATTTTCCGCCATTCATCATATTTTTCACCATCACTAAGGCCACTATGAAGAACCGCAACAATATCCCCAAATTTACTTTTAAACTTGGAAATAACTTGTGGCGTAAGGCTTATTTCTGGTACAAGAATAATAGCTTCTTTTCCATCACTTACTATCTTTTCTACTACATTAATATAAACCTCTGTTTTACCTGATCCTGTTACACCATGTAATAAAAAAGGCATAAACTCATCTTTTTTCTTCAAAACCTTATCAACAACGTTTTTTTGTTTATCAGTTAAAGTAATACAACTATCTTTTCTATCATATTTTTCATCTAAACGATAAACTTCTTTTTTTATTTCTATTAAAATTTTTTTATCTAATAGTGTTTTTAGAGCAGATGGAGAAATTAATTTTAAATCTTTTTTTAAAACTATTTTATTTTTTACGATACTTTGTATTATTTCTAGACTTTTTCCCTTAAAAGCATTTTCATCTATATTATCATTTAACTTAATATATGTTTCATATTTTTTATTTAAGTTTTTCTTAGAACTTGCTTTTATTCCAACCGGTAACATTGTTTGGTAAGCTTTAATTAAACTACAAAAAGTCTTATTACATATATATTTTCCAAGATTTAAAAGTTCTTCATTTAAGATTATTTCATTATCCGAAATGCTAATAATATTTTTAAGTTCAAAATTGGCATTTACCTCTTCATTGATATTTAAAATAAATCCTTCTATATTCTTATTACCAAATGGTACTAAAACTCTCATTCCTTTTTTTATATTTGTCCTTAGTTCATCTGGAACTAAATAAGAAAACGTTTTATTAATACCATTTATAGGAATTTCTACTAAAACCTCAGCAATCAAAGTATCACCATCTTTTATTTTTCTTGTTTATCAAAAGCAATATATTCTTCTAATTCATCAATTGTTAGTATCTTTTTATCAAGAGCATCCTTAATACTATACTTTTTACCATTATAATTTACATCATATTCATATTTACATTCTAAATTGTATTTATAATTTTCATCTTCATAAAAAGTATACGATGAATTATCACACTTATCCTTATTTTTATATGTTAAATATATATTATTAGAATTATTAATAATCTTTTTCCATATAGCTTTAAAACTTGTCTCTTTCATACTTTTTCGATTATATACAATCATTTTATAAAGTAAAGAATCATATTCCGTAACTTTACCGTCAAAGAAAAGATAGTTTTTTGTTTTTAAAGTAAATAATGGTTTATCTCCTTTTCTATAACGAGCATTATCTACTAAATATAAAGATAACCATAAAACTAAAATTGAAATTACAACTATACAACTTATTTTAATTATTTTTTTCATATATTCATCATCCTTTACATATTAAACATTAAAACCCCTGGTTTTACAAGTAATAGAATACCTATAATAAGCATAATTAAGCCACCAATTAAATGTGACCATTTAGTATATTTATTAGATATACCAGTTACTTTCATTGTAAACATAGCAATAAAGAAAATAACTAAATCATCTATCATGAAAAATAAGATATATATACCAATATAAAGACCATATTCAAATGAAGATAAATCGTTAAATGAAAGTATTTGTGTAAATAAAAGTGGTAGTCCTGCTGAACAAGCAAGTTCAATTAAATTTACTGATACAGCTAAAGTTATAATACCAATAGTTGCTAGTACAAAACTCTTTTCACTTGTAAAATGTTTTATTTTTTCGAATATTTTTCTCTTCTTTTTCGCATCACTAACTGTACATCCATCTTCGCTCTTCTTGAAGAAACTTCTAAGATTAATAGCAGCACCAATAAGAGCAACAACAGCAATCAAGTTTCTAATCCATATAATACTATTCATCGAAAGAGCGACATTAAGCCACGCTACCATAAAGATAAGGTAAACCGAAGCCGATGCAACCAAAAAGGTTATTCCAAGAAAAAAGGCTCTTTTTTTATTCTTCATGCCAATTAATATGCTAAGTAAAAATAATAATACCCACATTGCACATGGATTAAAACCATCAACAAAACCTATAACTGTTGCCATTAATGGTAAAGATACCTTAGCGGCATTAATTTTACCTATTATTGGTACAACAAATGTTCCATCATCAACATCAATCGCATCTATATCAATATTTTCAGTATTATCATTAATAATAGATGAAACAGTATCAGGATCACCTACTTCTAGATATGAATTAATTGTTTTTTCAATTGCATATCCAACATTTTCATTATAACCAATATAAGCATTAGAACCTATAACCGTATATGGAACTCCTTTTTGATCATTACCCATTTTTTCTTTAATTAAATCCATTAATTTAGCATTTTCTTCATTATTCCATACTTCGTAATAAATAAATTCAACACTATCACCATATTTTTTTCTAAGATCATTAAATAATTCTTTTTCTTTTTTACAATGTGGACAACCATCACCATAAAATAAATAAACTTTCACTTTATTATTACTATTTGTACTTGCTTTTACATTATAATTAAAAATAAAACTCATACATATTATTGTAATAAAAATAGTAAAACAGCCTAATACTTTTTTCATCAAATCAATTCCTTCAATATATTTTCTAATTCTTTTGTACTTTTTTCCCCAACAATTCTCTTTATTTCATTATTCTTATCATCAAGAAAGATAAGAACTGGAAGGATATTACCAATATTATAATTTTTAACAATTCCTTCATCCATATCATAGTCATAACTAGTTATTTCAAGATTATATTTATCTTTTATTTTATTAATCACATTATTCATAATTAAACAGCTTGGACACCAAACAGAACTAATTTTTAATACTTTCACATTATCACCTATCTTAGTTGCAAATTATTATAGCACTTATCAAAACAATCCATAAAATATTTAATATCATCCATCGTTGTTAAATATGATAAACTAATTCTTATACTATGTTCTGATACTTCTTCATTATGTGTTAAAGAGTAAACAGCTCTAGAACGAGAACTATTGCTAGAACAAGCACTTTTAGTAGATATATATATTTCATATTCTTCAAGAGCATGTAACATTGTTTCTGGTTTTATATTTAAAATACTTACGTTTAAAATATGTGGTATACAATTATCATTACTATTTATAACGACCTTGTCGTATTTACATAACTCTTTTTTTAAATTATCATTCAAACTCTTAACATGATTATATTTTTGACTTAAATCATTATAGGCAAGTCTTAAGGCCTTAGATGTTGAAGCAATAAGAGGTAATGCTGGTGTACCACTTCTATATACAGTAGTTGATTTGCCACCATGAATAAGTGGTTCTAATGATATATTTTCTCTTTTAAATAATATCCCAAATCCTTTCATACCATAAAACTTATGAGATGAGCAACTAATTAAATCAATATTATCAAATTTTAAATCTATTTTACCAATACTTTGAGTCATATCGACATGGAAATAACATTTTGGGTAATCTTTTAATATTTTGCCTATTTCATTTACTGGTTGTAAAAGACCAATCTCACTATTAACACTTGCTACTGTAACAAGGATAGTATCATCACGCATTAGTTTCTTTAAATGATTAATGTCAATCATACCATTTTCATCATTATTTACAATATCAACCTCAAAACCTAAAGATTGTAAATATGAAAGAGGTCCATAAATAGAAGAATGTTCAAAATTAGTTGTAATAATATGCTTACCCCTGTTTTGATATTTTAAAGCAATACCTTTAATAGCAAGATTATTAGATTCACTTGCACCACTTGTATATATAACATCATAATTAGGTGCGTCTAAAATATTTTTAATTTGTTCTGTTGCATCATTAATAAGATTTAATGCATCACTGCCTAGTTTATGAAGTGAATTAGGGTTACCTATAAATCTTTTTGTAACTTTTACATAAGAATCTAATACTTCATCATTTACAGGGGTTGTTGCAGAATAATCTAAATATACCATATCATCAAACTCCATTCTATGTAACATTATAACAGTTTTAAGTGCAAAAGAAAAGACTATTATTTAGTCTTATTCTGCTTTTTTAATAAATCTCTAATTTCTTCTAAAAGGACAACTTGTTCATCTTTTTTAGGAGTAACTTCTTCTTTCTTCTCCTCTTTTTTAGTAATTCTATTAATAATCTTTATCATAAAGAAAATACATGCAGCAACTATTAAAAAATCAATTACATTTTGAATAAAAACACCATATCTTATAGTTGCATCACTTACCTTTATCGTTAAATTAGAAAAATCTAATCCACCAATAATAACACCAATAAGTGGCATTAATATGTCATCAACAATAGATGAAACAATTTTACCAAAAGCACTACCTATGATAACACCCACAGCCATATCCATTACATTACCTCTTGATATAAATTGTTTAAACTCTTTAACAATAGAATTACCTTTCTTTAATATTTCCTTACTATCATGTTTTTTCATTTAAAATACTTCCCTTCTCTATATTTTTTATTTTTTTATTAGTTTTTTAGACTTTGCGTTTACAACTGGTACAAAATCAAAATCCAAATAAGTATAACCATCAATAGGTAATGACATATAATCATCTATACATTTTTTAGCCTTTTTTGATAAATCAGCTACTCTACCACAAACATTTTCTTCCCAAACAAGTGGATTAATAAATCTTCGTTTTGATCTTACATTAACAGAGTATTTTCCATCAATTTTCATATCGGATTTAAAACATACTTTGGCTTTTTCAAAATTTCTAAATGCATTAGATAAATAATCATCGCAAGTTTTAAACCTTTCAATAACCTCTTTTTCTGACAAAACATATAAATCATCTACTGACAAGTATCCCAATGTGTTCATAGATAAGCACATATCTGCCAAAAATTGCATTGATGTTCGAGCAGCATCATTTATCCACCATGGCCATAATTTACTAATATTTTCCATGTACTTTTCGGCTATATTTAAGTGTTTAAAACCTAACTCATCTATACCATCCTCGTTTTTAAAAATAGTAACATCTTTGTAGCAATAACGTAAATCGTTTATATTCCAAATTCTGTGTATAATATAGCCACAACTAAAGTTATATTCAAATCTATCAGCCGATAATTTTGGAGAATTATTATCAGCAATAGGATAAATTTTATAATCACACACATCATCTATTTTAATACCATCTCTATTTAATAATAACCTAATTTGAGGTGAATTTTCAATGATTTCTCTAGTTCTTTCTTCTGTTGATTCTTGATTTTGTGAATCACCATTCATAAAATCAATACAATGTTTAAAAGTTGGGGTTGCTATATCATGAAATAGTCCTGCAAGTGTTTGTTTTTTATCACCTGTAAAATGCCAAAGAATAAGAGCTACACCAACACTATGATCTAAATTTGAAAGCCACGGATGTTTTGGAAATAAATCAGTATAATCACATCCACAATCCATACTAATATTTCCAATTCGCTCCATTTCTGGTGTATTTATATATTCGTTTAACCATTCAGGATAATTTGGAGATAGTATATTAAAATACTGTTTTAAATCATCACTAATACTGTCAAAATAATTTTTCATTATTGTCACTTCCTATTTTGCCTTAAACTACTAATTATTATATCAAAAACTTTTATATAATAAAAGAAATAGAAGTAAGTTTTCTATTTCTTTATGATTAATTCTTGTCCTGGATAAATCCACATCTTTTCTGTATCAATGCCACGTTTAATATTTTCATTATCAATTAGTATTTTATTTTGATTATATATTTCCATATAATTAACATTATAAATAGTTGCTACCTTAGATAATGTATCACCATTTTTAACCGTATATTTTATTTGTTCATTATGGTCATTATTACTAGTTTGGATGTAAATTACTTGATCAGGAAATATTTTATCAGGATTACTAATATTATTGTATCTAGCAAGATCTTTATAATTCATATTATATTTAGAAGCAATTGCTGATAAGGTATCACCTTTTTTTACGATATATTTAATATCATTACTTTTAACTATTTCATATACTTTTATATCATTTATCATTGATGAATAACCAAGGTATTTTGCCCCATATGCTTTTTCCACTTCAGCAATTGTCTTAAAGATTTCTCTACCATAATTTTTATGAATACTTCTTGGGCTAGAATATATTTTATTATTATATGAAACAGCACAATGCCCCCAGTTCTTATACTCCCCATCGATAGTACCATACCATGAAAAATAAAGAGGAACTGCTACATCTTTTGGATAATCATATCCATAATTCTTATCCTGATTATATTGCCAACTATCATAAGCACATCCATATTTTGGTTTTGCTCCTAAAAATGTATATGCATACGCTAAACAATAATAAGGTTTTCCTAAATGATTAACATTAAGATTTGTTAACTGCTTATTTGCCATCATTCACCTTCTTTCCATTAAAATCATTGAGTCCATTAGCACCTAAACTAATCGAAATTGCTGTTAAAATATATAATACTATATCAACTCTACAGAAACTATTATTTACAATATTGGCAAGTAATAGTAATATAAAGGATACTATAAAACTAAAATATTTAGTTGGTATTTTTTTAATAAATTTAAGTTCCTTTGTAAATTCAACAACCATATATACTATTGATACAAAAGTTGTATACGAACTTAATATATCCCATGTAATAAATGCATCCATTATTATATTTTTCCCTCTTTGGTTAAACTTTCCCAGTGTTCATGTATATATGAATTACCACCCAATTTACTGTAACAAGTATATAATTCATGCGCATTTAATTTTTGTATTTCAGATTTAGTTACACCACCTTCGATGTCATTTATAAAATTTACTAAATCTGTTTTGATTGTTTCTTTTTCTAAACCTTCTATTTTTCTATTAATTGGATTAATAAGTAATTTTTTTATAGTGATTACAATCGTAGTACATGCTGTAATTAGTGCTGCAAGTTGCACAAATAAATCTGTAAGATTATTCATAAACTCACCCCTCTATCTAAATCAAGATGCCTAAGACCATTCAATATATTATATTTTCCCTTACTTTTTTTGTATTTACTATCAACTAAAAACGGGATAATAGCAGTTTAAAAACAATTTATTTACTTGATTAATTTCTATTTTAAAAGTACGCATAATCACTTTTTTCGATAGTAAAATTTACTTTAAAATTTCAGGGGAATCATAGAAATTTATAAAAGTATACTAAAAACTATTGAATAATTAATAAATTTATTGTATAATTTATTTGTTCAGTAATGAATAGGTTGTGTCCTAGTAGCTCAGCTGGATAGAGCAGTGCCCTTCTAAGGCAAAGGTCAGGGGTTCGAATCCCTTCTGGGACACCATATAGTAAATAACCGTTGAAATTCAACGGTTTTTGTTTTATATATTATTATCTTAATAAATTGTAATATTAATAGTTCAAAAAAAGATTGATAAATTCAATCTCTTTAGCAACCAATATATAATTATTTTTTTCTTTTTTTGGTTAATGTTGGTCCTTTTTCTTCCAAATATTTTTTTGCAATTTCTATTTCCGCACCATTATAATCTTGAGATAAATTAGCATCTAAAGTATTATTTTGATAATATTTATAGTATGCATCTTCATTATAACCTAAGTCAAAATATAAATCTAACAATTTTTTTAATCTTTTTAATAATTCTAAATCACTTACTTCTACAACTCTAATTTTTTCATTGTTCTTATCTATATTTTTTCCTTTTTTCAGAGTATTTAATTTTTCTTTTTCTACAATAACTTGTTTCTTCAAAAATTCAAGTTCGCTATTAATTCCTTTTTCTTTTTTTAATAAGTGTTTATAATTTCGATAAATTACTAATTCTATAAATAATCCAAAAGGTAACAATGCAAAAGAAGATGTTAAGCCTACCAAAGCAGCATTATTTATTGTTCCAAAAATAGAATTAACGGATGATACATATAGATTTGGATTAATTAATAGACAATAAAGTGCAGGAAATACTACTAAAGCTGTTAGTAACATTGTAAGTAAATAAATAGGAATATAAGGCTTTTTATTTATCTTTTTATACTTTTCACTTTCTTTTTCTAAAGATAAAATATTGTTCTCCATAGTTTCAATTAAGTTTTCTTGAACTAAAGCTTCATTTAAATTATCATAATATTCAATTGGCTCTTTAACTCCCTTATCTGTTTTTACAATTGCTTTTCCTTCTTTATACGTATATTCTTGATTCATTTTCATATACCTCCATCATATTTAACCATTAAGTAAACAGTACCTTCTACAAGGAACTATATTACCATCAATTATATATTTTGTCAATAATTCTTTTATTTCTATTAAAAATAGTATACTTTTATAAATTTCTATGATCCCTCTGAAATTTTAAAGTGAATTTTACTATTAAAAAAAGTGATTGTGCGTACTTTTAAAATAGAAATTAATCAAGTAAATAATATTATTATCTTAATCAATTGTGATATTAATTGTTCAAAAAAAGATTGATAAATTCAACCTCTTTAGCAACCAATATATAATTATTTTTTTCTCTTTTTGGTTAAAGTTGGTCCCTTTTCTTCTAAATATTTTTTTGCAATTTCTATTTCCGCACCATTATAATCTTGAGATAAATTAGCATCTAAAGTACCATTTTGATAATATTTATAGTATGCATCTTCATTATAACCTAAATCAAAATACAGATTTAACGATTTTTTTAATTTTTCTAATAATTCCAAATCATTTACTTCTACAACCATAGATTGTTGTTCATTACATTTATTTTCATTTCTTTCTTTTTTTAAAGTATTTAATTTTTCTTTTTCTATAATAACTTGTTTCTTTAAAAATTCAAGTTCACTATTAATTCCCTTTTCTTCACTTAATAAGTTCTTATAATATTCATATGTTCTCAATTCCATAAGTGCTGTAATTGGCACACACGCAACTGAACAGACTGTGGCATTTAAAACAAAGTCACCTACTACCTCAAAAACATTTACATCTGAATTACCTGATGTAGCATACAACGCAACTCCTATCGATAATGTTATTAGCACTATAGGAACCCCTAGTAGAAAAAAAGGGAAATAATGTTTTCGATTATTTTTTTTATAATTTTCACTTTCTTTTTCTAAAGATAAAATATTATTCTCCATAGTTTCAATTAAGTTTTCCTGAAGTAAAACTTCATCTAAATTATCATAATATTCAATTGGCTCTTTAATTCCTTTATCTGTTTTTACAATTGCTTTTCCTTCTTTATACGTATATCCTTGATTCATTTTCCATATACCTCCACCCTATTTAATTATCAAACATTCAGCAGTCAATGTCTTCTATAGGGTATTATGCTACCATCAATTATATATTTTGTCAATAATTCTTTTATTTCTATTAAAAATGAACAAATATAATTTATTCAATTGTTTTTAAGGTACTTTTACAAATCTCTTCATCATTTACCGTAAATGATACCTCATTTACATCATAATTATCCTTTACCGATAAAGAAATGGTATATATAACCTCTTCAAGTATTTCTTTTTCATCTACATCACTAAATATATATGAGTTAAAAACCAAATCTAAACTATCAACAGATTCCGATATTTCTAATAATTTAGTATTGCTATTTAAATAACTCATTAAATTAGAACTATATATTGGTGAGCTAGTAAGTTCATCAACTATTATTTGTATTTTTTCACGATCATCATTTACATATTTTGTAACAGGAACATAATATTCATTACCATTATATTTATTTACATAATAGACAGTAACATTTGTGATATTCTTAGTACTATTAATATCATACTCTTTATTTATACCATAACTTCTATCTAAAGTTGTTGGTAAATTAATACCTGTCTTAGGTAATTTAGTTAGGATATTACCATCAACAAATAACATTATCTTATCTACCCCATCTATACTTGTTAAATTATATATTATTGCTTCAATTACTTTTTCTTCCATATCTTCCTTTACATCCATAACGTCATTAGATAAATTTATCTTTAAAATTTTATCTTCATATTCAACAGTTAATATTTTAGTATCAGCAGGAAGAACTCCTCTAAATCCATTAGGTATTTTACTTTCACCAGAGCTTCCTGTTATAAGTGTATTTAATATTTCTTTAGACTTCCCTGTAACATCTGTACTAGTAAGGGCAACCGAAGTTCTAGCTAAATAATTATTTACATCAAGCAAAAAAATTTCATTTTTATTTATTCCTTTATCGACATATTCTAATTCTTGCTTAATATTAGTAAGGGTTTTATCTTCCTTTGGTATTAAACAAATTAATAAAAGAGCAAATAATGCTGATGATGCAATCATTATCTTTTTTATCCAAAATCTCTTTATCATAGTCCACCTCTATAAAATAGTATGAAAATAGGTGCAAATTAATGCACCTTTATAATGAAATTTCACCAAGTTTTAGTAGTTCAACTACCGCACCTGCACGGCCCTTTACACCAAGTTTTTGCATAGCATTTGATATATGATTCCTTACCGTTTTTTCACTTATATCAAGTGTTTTAGCAATTTCTAAAGTGGTTTTATTTAAAACTAATAATTCAAACACTTGCTTTTCACGTTTAGTTAGAATACTATTATTCACTGCTTTCCCTCACTTCCTAAGCTAAGGTGGTATATACTTTTTCATATTATCATATGCTGCTCTATTGTCATAGTACCTAAAAAAGCCTAAAAAAAATAATTTAAATTAAATTATTTTTGAAATTTTACAGATATATACATTTTTTTATCAAATTTAGATTGTACACTACGCATAATATCGTTGGCAAGTGTTTCATCATGCTTATCTTTAGAAATAACAATTCTAATTTGATCATCATTTATTTTAACAAATGATTTTAAATTAAACTCTTCTAATATTTTACTTTCTATTTCTTCTTCCATACCCCTATTAATATTCAATAATTTTATTTTTTCAAAAGCATTATTTTTTTCATCAACAGTTGACTCTTTATCTGTAAGTATTGTTTCTAAAGCATCTATTTCACTTAACATTTGGTCATTAGCTTCAACTCTTAAAGCAACTAATATTTCACTTTCTTCTACAGAAACATTTACATTGTCATCATTATCTTTTTCGGTATCTTTATTGACTGTTTTTGATACATAATTACTATTTGTTCCCATTAATATTTCTGATGGCATAGTAATATAGTAAACACTTAATACAAGTATAAGACTAAATAATGTTAAAAACCATAAATTCTTTTTATTTATCATATTTATTCCTCCTAGTGATATCTACTAAAATATATTATGTTTTATAATAAATATGACAAAAAAACTATCAAAATATATAAATTGATAGTTTATCGAATTTTTGTATTTTTCTTTAAGCTATTTATATAATTGTTATGACTTTCTACATATTCATTTTCCCATTTTTCTAAAATAACGTCAACATCACTATTATGAAACTTATCAAGTAATTCGTTAGCAACATCTTGTGGTACTAAACTCTTATGAAGCAATCCAACATATCCGCATCCCGGGCACTTAACAGCAAAAACTAATCTTTCTTCATCATCATCATGTATTATTTTAGGAATAATATCTTTTTTAGTTATATAATTAATACTATTATGACAAAAACCTTTATTCTGGCATCTATATAATGTTTTCCAATTATTTGTATCCATAATATCACCAAATCCTTACAAGAATTTTACCATATATTGCTATTTTGTCAAGAAAAAAGACTTTAAAATATTAAAGCCTAAATCTTTTCTATAATAACTTTATTAATCATATCAATAAATTCATCTTGTGAAAGAGTTGTTGTATCCATAGATCCAAATTTACGATAACTAATTGTTTTATTATCACGTTCCTTATCACCTAAAATAATAGTATATGGTATTTTTTTAGTTTGACTTTCACGCATTTTGTATGATAATTTCTCATCTCTATCATCAAGAGTTACTCTAAAATTATTTTTCTTTAAAATACTTTCTATTTCTTTAGCATACTCTAAATGATATTCATTATTTACAGGAATAATATTTATTTGAATTGGAGCAAGCCATGTTGGTAAATTACCTTTTGTTTCCTCTAATAAAAAGGCTGTAAATCTATCAAATGTACCTAAAATAGCTCTATGAAGAACAACTGGTCTTTGCTTTTCGCCATGTTCATCTATATAAGTTAAATCAAATCTTTCAGGAAGAAGAAAATCCAACTGGCATGTTGATAATGTTACATCATGACCAATGGCTGATTTAATTTGAACATCTAACTTTGGACCATAGAAAGCCGCTTCATCTTCAGCCTCATAAAAATCTAATTTTAAGTCAGTTAAAACTTTGCGAAGCATATTTTCAGCCTTATTCCACATTTCATCATTATCAAAGTATTTTTCTTTTTCTTTGCCTCTTAGTGATAATCTAAAAGTATAGTTATCAAAATGGAAATCTTTATAAACATCTAGAATTAAATTTACTACTTTAGCAAATTCTTCTCCAACTTGATCCAATCTAACAAATAAATGAGCATCATTTTGACACATAGCACGTACTCTTTCAAGTCCACAAACGGCACCACTTGCTTCATATCTAAAATCATGTCCTAATTCACCTATTCTAATTGGTAAATCACGATAAGAGTGAATATCATTTTTATATATAAGCATATGATGTGGACAGTTCATAGGTCTTAAAACATATTCTTCATCATCCATATGCATAACAGGGAACATATCATCCTTATAATGATCCCAATGTCCCGATGTTTTATATAAATCAACACTACCTAAAGATGGTGTATATACATGGCTATATCCTAAAGCAATTTCTTTATCAACAATATAACGTTCTAGTGTTCTTCTAATAGTTGCTCCATTAGGAAGCCACATTGGAAGCCCTTTACCAACTAAATCATTAGTTGTAAATATTTTTAAATCTTTTCCTAACTTACGGTGATCTCTTTGTTTGGCCTCTTCAAGCATTTCTAAATGTTTATTTAGATCTTCTTCCGTTTCAAAACAAACACCATATATTCTTTGAAGCATTTTATTGTTAGCATCACCTTTCCAATAAGCTCCACTAACTTTTAATAATTTAAAATGTTTTAATAATTTAACTGTTTCGACATGTGGTCCACGGCATAAATCTGTAAAATCACCTTGTGTGTAGCAAGAAATAACATTTTCATTTTCATCCATTCTTGTAATTAAATCTATTTTATATGGATCATCTTTAAACATTTCAAGTGCTTCATCTTTTGATATTTCATGTCTAATAATACGTTTACCATCTTTGGCAATTTTTTTCATTTCTTTTTCAATAAGAACTAAATCTTCTTCTTTAATTACCTTATCACCTAAATCAATATCATAATAAAATCCTTCTTCAATAACTGGCCCAACCCAAAATTTTGCCTCTGGATATAAATGCTTTACTGCTTGTGCCATTAAATGAGCACAACTATGATTTAAAATACTTAAATTTTTATCTTCCTTTATATTTATCATAAATCCTCCTATAAATATAGAAAAAAGGATAGTACACTAAGGAGTGCAAAGCACGGTACCATCCTTCCTTTTACTTAATTTGATAACGGCAATAACCGGAATTTTCTTTCGAATACAACTCATAGGTAGTAACCATTTAAGTCCTATACTAAGCTCTCATCAACCTTAGCTTGCTTGAAAAATTCCTAAACAATCATGTCCTAATCAAAGTTTTTAATTTATTAGTTTGTATAAGATATTAAACCCATAAAACGTGCTTTCTTAACTTCAGCAGCAATTACTCTTTGATGTTTTGAACAAGTACCAGTTACACGTCTTGGTAAAATACGACTTTTTTCATTACTTACATATTTTTTAATTTTTTCATCTTTGTAATCAATATGTTGTCCAGCACATAATTGACATACTTTTTTCTTCTTACGATATCCATTAAATTCAGCCATTTTAATCCTCCTTTTCTAGTCTAAAAAGTTATCATCGATAGTTACACTATCACCTAAATCACCGAATGGATCATTTTCAACATTAACACTTCCTGATGTAGAATCTTGATAATCATATGGAGTTGGTCCAAAATCGCTTGATTCTTGTCTTTGACCTTTACTCTCTAAAAATTGTACAGAGTCAGCAACAACATCAGTTGTATATCTCTTATTTCCATCTTTGTCATCATAACTACCAGTTTGTATACGGCCTTCAACAGATACTAAACTACCTTTGTTTAAGAAATTACAAACATTTTCAGCTTGCTTTCTCCAAACAATGATATTTATAAAATCCGTTTCACGTTGTCCTTGGGCATTATTAAATGTTCTATTTACAGCAAGAGAAAATCTACAATATGGAAGATTTGCTCCTGTATAACGTAACTCAGGTTTTGTAGTTAATCTACCTATTAACATAACTCTATTCATTTTTATACCTCAATCCTAATCTTCAACTCTAGTAATTAAGTGACGAACGATGTCATTACTAATTAAAGCTAAACGATCAAATTCTTTGATTGCTTTGTCATCAGATGCTTCAAGATCGATTACATAATAGTAACCACTTTTGAAATCTTTAATTTCATAAGCAAATTCACGTTGTCCCATATCTTTTGTTTCAGTTATACTAGCACCATTATTAGTTAAGATTTCACTAAAGTTTGTAACAACCTTCTTTAATTCATCTTCACCAACTGTTGGTCTAACTATAAACATAATTTCATATTTACGCATTCTTACACCTCCTCATGGTCTATTTGGCTTTTCACATAGAAAAGCAAGGAGTAAATTAATACTCGTATACATTATAACAAACCAAATATTAAAAGTAAATAGGTTTGCTACATTAAATTATATTATTTTTAATAACTATTTTATAACTTTATACTTTTCTTTTTTTATTTGATAATTCTTTCTACTTAATCCAAATATACTATTAAATTTACCATTAGTAGTAATTGTCTCACCAATAGATAATATAAATTCCTCTCTATCTTTTACCTCATCAAGTTTTAATGTAAGAATTGTAGCACCATTAATTAACACTTCTAATACTCCTTTTTCCTTTAAGTAAGGCATAATTTCTTGTAATTGTTTCAAATTTTTACAAACAATTAATGGTGTTAAATACTCTACTCCATAATTATTTTTAACATAATCTATATTATTTTGTAATTGTTTTGCTGATTTTAGAAATATACTTCCAGTGAGGTCTATATTATTCTCTTTACATACCTTGATTATTTCTTCTATTTCGCCTGCTGTTTTTTGAAATACGCTTCCGGTTAGGTCTATGTTATTTTCTTTGCATACCTGTATTATTTCTTCTATTTCGCCTGCTGTTCTTCTAAATACAGTACCTGATGGGGCTATATTATTTTCTTTGCATACTTTGATTATTTCTTCTATTTCACTTGCTGATTTTAGAAATACACTTCCGGTTAGGTCTATGTTATTTTCTTGGCACACCTTTATTATTTCTTCTATTTCACTTGCTGATTTTAGAAATACACTTCCGGTTAGGTCTATGTTATTTTCTTGGCACACCTTTATTATTTCTTCTATTTCGCCTGCTGATTTTAGAAATACACTTCCGGTTAGGTCTATGTTATTTTCTTTGCACACCATTATTATTTCTTCTATTTCATTCGCTGTTCTTTGAAATATAGTACCTGATGGGGCTATATTATTTTCTTGGCATACCTGTATTATTTTTTTGATTTCACTTGCTGTCCTATGAAATACAGTACCTGATAACTCTATATTATTCTCTTTGCATACCTTGATTATTTCTTCTATTTCACTTGGAGCCC
>URIY01000023.1 GCA_900547995.1 uncultured Mycoplasmatota bacterium | reverse complement strand
AAAGATACTATGGATCAGATGAAGACTTAGAAAAGTTAAGAATAAGTGGTGAAAAGATAAAAATAAAAGAAGCAAAGGAAGAGGGATTTGGTGAAGGTCAAAAAGAAAAAAGTATAGAGATTGCTAGAAATTTGCTTAAGCAAGGTTTATCTATTCAAGATATTTCATTAGCAACCGGTTTATCTATTGATGAAATAAATAATTTATGATAATTACAACAAGGGTTTTGAACTCTTGTTTTTACTTTTCATAATAATTAACCTTATTTAATAAACTTATGTAGGTGATAGTATGAGTCTTGTAAAAAAATTTCGAAGTTATTTATTAGAAGATGAATTTTCTATTAATATTTTAAAGGGAAAAGTAGATATTATGAATTATAATACTATTGGAAAGATAGATTCTAATAAAATAGTTATATATTATGATGGGGGAAATGTTACAATTAATGGTAAGGGTTTATCTTTAATAAAAATGCTTGATGATGAAATTTTAATATCTGGTACTATCAATAATATAGAACTAGGGTGATTAAATGAAGAATAATTTTTTCTTATTTTTTAAGAGTAAAATAAAGATAAATATTAAGGGTAGAAAAATAGAAAGATTTATTAAAAGACTTGCAGATAATAAGATTAATATATATAACATGGAAATGATTAATAGAAATGAAGCTAATATTGTCATATTAAAAAGTGATTATTTAAAAGTTTTAAATATTAAAAGTATTTATGAGTTTAATATTGTTGATGGATCAGGTATGATTAAAATAAGAAAAACTTTAAAACTAAATAGTCTTATTTTAGTTTTTCTTGTTATAGGAATAATTGTTTTACAAATTTTATCGAGAATGATTTTTAGTATTGAAGTTATTCATACCGATAAAAGTATTAGAAATAAAATGTTAAGTGAACTAGAAAATTATGGTTTAAAAATTCATGCATTTAAGAAAAGTTATGATGAAGTACAAAAAATAAAAGAGCAAATACTTACTAATCATAAAGACGATATAGAATGGCTTGAAATAGAAAATATAGGTACAAAATATATTGTTCGACTAGAAGAAAGAAAAATAAAAAATAATGAAGAAAGCAATGAAAAAAGACATGTAATTGCTAGTAAAAATGCAATTATAAAAAAAATAGAGGCTGAAAATGGTGAAATAGTTAAAGAAATTAATAGTTACGTAAATGCTGGTGATATTATAATTAGTGGCAACATTACATTAAATGAACAAGTTAAAAATACTGTTAGTGCAAGTGGTCATGTATATGGTGAGGTTTGGTATAAAGTAAAAGTTGATTATCCTCTTGCTTATAGCGAAAAACATGAAACTGGTAATAGTCAAAAAAGATTAGTTTTTAATTTTCTAAATAAAAGTTATGAATTAGGATTTAAAAAATATAAAGATAAAAATGTATCCTCTAAAACCCTTCTTAAACATATATTCTTACCTATATCACTTACATATGATAACCAAAGAGAAGTAATATCTATTGATGAGGTATATACAATTGAGCAAGCCATTAAAAAGGCTGAAGAACGTGCGTATGCAGAAATTAATAGTAAATTAAATGACAAAGAAAAAATATTATCATCAAAAAATTTGAAAGTTGATGTAAATGATAGTAAAATAGAATTAGAAATATTTTTTACAGTATATGAAGATATAACCGAATATCAAAAGATAGAAGAGAACATAGTAGAGGAGTGATAGTATGCTAAGAGGAACAATTATGGAGATATTTTCTAGTGTTTGGCCACTTTTAATACTAGTTTCTGTTATCGTTATTTCTCTTAGAATTACATATATTATTAAATATAAACCTAAAGTTATTTTTTATAAAGAAATGATTTATTTTGGATTTATACTATATGTTTTATGTTTATTTTATGTAGTAACATTTCAGGATGTAAGTTGGTCAACCTCTAATTATGTACCATTTAAAGAAATGTTTAGATATTCTTTTGGTAGTAGGTTATTTTTCAAAAATGTTGTTGGTAATATGCTTATGTTTATGCCATTTGGTTTCTTTGTTGCATATATTTTAAAACTAAAAAAGGTATGGATAATGTCATTACTTTCATTAATAGTATCACTTACAATTGAGACTATACAATCAATAATAGGAAGAGTATTTGATGTAGATGATATTATTTTAAATGTAATTGGTGCAATCCTTGGTTTTTTAGTATTTAAAATAGTATATTTTTTAAAACTTAAATCGCCTTCATTCTTGAAAAAAGATATAATATATAATATACTAATGGTGATTATTATTATTTTAATGCTTGTTTATATGTTAGGAATTATGGGTGATGTTAGTTTATGAACAAAATAGAAATATTTAATAAATATAATGAAGATGTAAAAGAAACAGAAGAAATAAGAAAACTTATTGATTATGCAATCAAATATAAGAATTTAGATAATCTAGAATTTAATGTAATATTTGTTGATAATGAATATATACATGAATTAAATAAGAATTATAGAGGTATAGATAGACCTACTGATGTTATTACATTTGCTTTAGAAGATGGTGAAGATGTTGATTTAAATTCATGGAGAATTCTTGGAGATATATATATATCTATTGATAAGGCAAAATCACAAGCAATAGAGTATGGTCATCCTTTTTTAAGAGAACTTGCTTTTTTAACAGTCCATGGTTTTTTACATTTACTTGGATATGATCATATGACAAAAGAAGATGAAAAGGTAATGTTTGGTGAGCAGGAGGAGATATTAAATGGCTACGGTATCACGCGATGAAATAAAAAAAAGGGGTTTTAAAAGATTTATTAAAAGTTTTGGTTATTCTATAGATGGCCTTAAATATGCTTATAAATATGAACAAAGTATGACTATTCATTTTACAATGGTTATCTTTGTTATTGCAGCTGGTTTTTTCTTAAAAATATCATTATTTGAATGGCTTATATGTTTTATGCTTATGGGACTAGTTATGGCAACAGAACTTATTAATACATCAATAGAGGCTGTAGTTGATTTAACTTGCCCAGAAATACATCCACTTGCAAAGATTGCCAAGGATACAGCATCTGCAGCTGTCTTTGTTTTTTCAGTCGTTGCTGCAATTAGTGGGTTAATTATTTTTATTCCTAAAATAATTGCTTTATTTTAATAAAATAAATATGGAAAATTTAAATATTTATCAAGAATACACTTTGTATCAGATTTTAATGAGAATTGGAACTCAGCCTTATATTGCTATTACATCTGATAACAATGAACTTTTAGATACTTTTATTAATGAAATAACCAAGCGAATAGTTAAAGTTAAAAAAGTATATGATTATCCTCATGAAGGAAAATATACTACACCAGAATATTTGACTAAAATACTAACAGAAGATCACGATAGTCTTATTTTAATGAATTTTAACAAGGTTATAGATAACAACATTAAATATTATTTATCAGAAAATAGAAAAATATCGTATGATGATGCAGTATACTATCAACTTATAGGTTTTAGAGAATATCTAAAAAATGCTTCTTTGATTATACCATGTAGTAATAAATTAACTAGGGGATTTTTTATAGACGCACAATTGAGATGTTTTGTACAACTGTTTAATCTTGATAATATTAGCCATATTTCCGAAGAGGAAATAACAGGATTAGTTAAGCGTTTAAGAAATATTGATTATAATCAGATGAATAAAGAAATAGAAAAACACTTATGGTAATATTAGAACATTGCTACTATGAGTTACACACATTATTTAAACAAATTTCTTATTTTAAGGATATGAAAAAAATAATATTATAAATATGATAATGATGAAAGAAGGTTATGATATATGAATTTTGAAGATTTAAATATTTATCAACAGTATGCTTTTTATAGAATTTTAAATGACATTAGTTTTGGTGGTACATTTGTAGATATATGTTCAGAAAATGATGAAATACTAGATTTATTTTATAATGAAATTTTAAAAAAGGTTTCATTTGTAAAAGAATTAAAACTAGATGATGTTAAGTATAATAATGAAAATGATTTATTGAAAAATAGAATAAAAATAAATGAATATATTAAAGAAAGTTATAAAAACCATTTTGCTTTAATTGTACGTGATGCTGAAAAATTTTTTCAAAGATGGAGTGGTAATTTAGAAGAAAATCAAAAATTTTCTTTAGAAGATTATGGCTTTTTTCATGCAAGTTTTAGAAACAAGGTTGAGGGCAATTCTATGATTCTATTAGGTAAAGGGGAAGAATGGATACTTGGAGGGGTGATGAATCCTGATGCTAGCAGGTTTATTCATCCATATTATTTAGATGATAGTAAGTTCTTAACAAGATACGGCAGTCTTTCAGAAAGTGAAGCGAAAGAATGGGTTAAGAGGTTAAGTAATTGTGATTTTGATGAGCAAAGGAAAACATTTATAAAAAGTTGGTATGGCGATGGGAGAACATTATGAAAGATAAATTAATTAAATTATTAGATAATGCATATAGTCCATATTATAAGTTTCATGTTGCGGCTATTGTTGTTACAAATGATAATCATGAATTTGTTGGTGTAAATGTTGAAAACGCTAATGGGACAAGTGTATGTGCAGAACGTAATGCTATTGCATCAGCGGTTGCTGCCGGTTATAAAAAAGGCGATTTCAAAGAGTTATATATTATGTTAGAAAAAGGAATAGGTACTCCTTGCTTTGCTTGCAGACAAGTTATATTAGAATTTATGGAAATGGATAAAAAAATTATTTGTATAGATAAAACAGGAAATACTAAAATATATACTGTAAGTGACTTATGTCCATATCCATTTAGTGAGGATGATTTAAAATGAAAAGTGGTTTTGTTGGATTAATAGGAAGACCAAATGTAGGAAAATCAACACTTATTAATAATATTATAGGGACTAAGATTGCAATTATATCGAATAAACCTCAAACAACAAGAAATATAATTCAAGGTATTTATAATGATGAAGATTCACAAATTGTCTTTGTTGATACACCTGGTATTCATAAACCAAATCATAAATTAGGTCAGTATTTAAATAAGCAAGCCTATTATAGTATTGATGATGTAGATGTAATTATGATGCTAACAGATGTAAGTGAACCTTTAGGTGCAGGGGATAAATATGTTATTGAGAAATTAAAAGAGGTAAATAAACCAGTTATTTTAATTTTAAACAAGATTGATAAAATACCAAGAGAAAAAATATTAACTAAAATTGTAGAGTATAAAGATTTATATAATTTTAGTGAAATAATACCTATATCGGCTCTTACTTCTATAAATGTTGATGATGTCATAAAAACTTGTAAAAAATATTTGCCTGAATCTGTAAAATTCTTTGATGATGATACAATTACCAATAAATCAAATAAATTTTTAATATCAGAAATGATTAGGGAAAAAATATTCTTACTTACAGAAGAAGAGGTACCACATTCAACATCTTGTTATATTGAAAAAATAGAGAAGAGTAAAAATAGTTTAAATATCATTGCAACGATTGTTGTTGATAGAGATTCACTTAAAAGAATTATTATTGGTAAACAAGGTGCTATGATAAAAAAAATTGGTACAATGGCAAGATATGATATAGAGCAATTACTAAAAAAGAAAGTATATTTAGATTTACATGTTAGAACAATAGAAAAATGGCGAGATAAAGAAAAATATTTGTCAGAATTTGGATATAATGAATTTGAATAAAATGCATAATTTTTTATTTTCATAAACACTATATAATAGGATGGTGAAAATATGAAAAAAGAATTATTATGGGATTTATTTAAAACAACAGGAAAAATAGAATATTATATGAAATATAAAGAACTTAAGAGAGAAGGAAAATAATGAAGTTAGAAGTAGGTGCATTATATAAACATTTTAAAGGTCATAAATATAAAGTATTAATGGTTGCAAAAGATGCATCAACACTTGAAGATATGGTTATATATCAAAATACTGATGATGAGTCTCTTATTTGGGTAAGACCATTATATGAATTTACATCTAAAGTCGATAAAATAAAATATCCAAATGTAAAACAAGAATATAGGTTTGAAAAAATAAATGATTGAAGAAGTTGAAGGAATAGTTATATCAGTAACTGACTACGGTGAAACAAGTAAAATATTAAATGTACTTACGAAAAAATATGGTATTATTGGTGTTATATCTAAAGGTTGTAAAAAACTTAAAAGCGATTTAAGAAGTGTAAGTGATAGACTTACATATGGAAAATTCAATATTTTTTATAAAGAAAATAAATTATCTAATTTAATTAGTGTTGATGTTATGAATAATTTCAAAAATATAAAGCTTGATATAGAGAAAATTAGTTATGCTAGTTTTCTTTTGGAATTATCTAGTCAAGTATCTAAACATCAATTTGGATTATCTGTATATGATTATCTAATTAGTGCCCTTATCAAAATAAATGAGGGTTTTGATCCATTAGTTATTACGAATATTATTGAACTTAAATTTTTAGATTTACTTGGTGTTATGCCTATGTTAGATGGTTGTGTTGTATGTGGTAGCACATCTGGTATTGTTACAATATCTAGTTATAAAGGTGGATATCTTTGCAAAAAATGTTGTAATAATGAAAAATATGTTGATTTAAAAACCATTAAACTATTAAGAATGTTTTATTATGTTGATATAAATAAAATATCAAAAATTGATATATCTAATAAGTGTAAATATGAAATAAATAAGTTTTTAGATGAATATTATGATAGATATACAGGACTTTATTTAAAGTCTAAATCATTTATTAAAATGATTAATGAATAGATAGGAATGAAATATATGAAATATAAATATTTAGTTATACCTTTTATTACTTTAATTTTGGCTCAAATAATTAAATTTTTAATTGAATCAATTCAAAATAGAAAATTTAATTTTTCAAGATTATTAAATGGTAATGGTGGAATGCCAAGTACTCATACAGCCTTTACAATGTCGCTTGCTTTCTCTATAGGTATAAATGAGGGATTTGATACATCTGTATTTGCTTGTGGACTTATATTTGCCATTATAGTTGCATATGATTCAATGGGACTTAGAATGGAAAGTGGTAAACAAGCCGTTATGATAAATAAACTTGTTAAGAAAAGTGGCATTGAAAATGACAATGTGCCATTAAAAGAAATGCTTGGACATAAACCACTTGAGGTATTTGCAGGTATTATCTTTGGTGTAGCATCCGCATACATTCAAATGATGATTTTTGGTTGACTAAACTGAAATAATGTAATAAAATTAAAGACGTAGAAAAGAGTGTTAAACTATGGAAAAACTAACAATGGAAAAATTAGTTACAGTATGTAAGAATTATGGTTTTGTATTTCAAGGTAGTGAAATATATGATGGACTTGCGAATACATGGGATTATGGTCCTGTAGGCGTAGAGTTAAAAAACAATGTAAAAAAATTATGGTGGAAAAGATTTATTCAAGAAAATGATAATAGTTTTGGTGTAGATGCAGCTATATTAATGAATCCTAAAGTATGGGAAGCATCAGGACATGTTGGAGGCTTTTCTGATCCTCTTATTGATTGTAAAGAATGTAAAACAAGACATCGTGCTGATAAATTAATTGAAGGATTTACTGATGAAATAAATCCTGATACTTTATCAGATGAGGAAATGGTAAAATATATTAATGATCATAAAATACCATGCCCTAAATGTGGTAAAGTAAATTATACGGATATAAGACAATTTAACTTAATGTTTGAAACAAGCAGGGGAGTTGTTAAAGATAAAACAGGACTTGTATATTTAAGACCAGAAACTGCTCAGGGAGAATTTGTTAACTTCTTAAATGTTCAAAGAACTATGCGTGCTAAAGTACCATTTGGTATTGGACAAATAGGAAAAGCTTTTAGAAATGAAATTACACCTGGTAACTTTACTTTTAGAACAATTGAATTTGAACAAATGGAACATCAATTATTTTGCAAAGAAGGAACAGATAGTGACTTTTATAAAAATTATAAAGAAAAAGCTATGCAATTCTTAATTGATTTAGGAATTCCAAGTAATGTACTTAGATTTAAGGATCATGAAAAACTTGCTCATTATGCTAAGGAAGCATGTGATATAGAGTTTAAGTTCCCATTTGGCTTTGGTGAATTATGGGGAACACACAATAGAACTAATTTTGATTTATCAAGACATCAAGAATATTCTAAGAAATCAATGGAATACTTAGATCCAGAAACAAATGAAAAATATATTCCATATGTAGTAGAATCATCAGTTGGTTGTGATCGTTTAACACTTGCTCTTTTATGTAATGCTTATGATGAAGAAGTACTTGAAGATGGTTCAACAAGAGAGGTTATGCATTTTATACCTGCTCTTGCTCCATATAAAGTTGCTATTCTTCCACTTATGAAGAAATATCATCAAGATAAAGCAAGAGAAATATATGGAAAAATATCAAAATATTTTATGGCAACTTATGATGAAACAGGAAACATCGGAAAAAGATATAGAAGACAAGATGTTATTGGTACACCTTATTGTGTAACAATTGACGAAAATACACTTAATAATAATACTGTTACTGTTCGTGATAGAGATACGATGGAACAAATTACTATTAGTGTAGATGAACTTATTGATTATATAAGTAATAAAGTAAGATTTTAGCTGTAAAACACAATTTTAATATTGTGTTTTTCTTGCCCTTTGTGGCAAATTACTAATAATAGAATAATTATAATATAGGGAGGCATAATATGGAAATAACAGAACAAAAACGTGAAATGAATAATTTTTTATTAAGGGAATATTTGAGTAATCCTAAAAAGGAATGTAAAGAAAAATCATGGCTTTATATTCTTATAAATAATAATTTAGATCTTGTTGCATATACAATATCTAAAAATTTTAGTGAACATAAGTATAAACAAAATATTTATCAAATAGGAATTAATGGATTAATAAAAGCTATTGAAACATATCAAATGGATAAAATAGCTAGTTTTGAAGAATTTGTTATATCAGTAATTACAAATGAAATAAATAATTACATTAAAGAACCGGAATTAAAAGTAATTATAGATAATAATAAATCAGGATTAACGATAGG
This sequence comes from uncultured Mycoplasmatota bacterium, assembly GCA_900547995.1. Classification (GTDB taxonomy): domain Bacteria; phylum Bacillota_I; class Bacilli_A; order RF39; family UBA660; genus UMGS1045. The sequence continues at coordinate 18,151 of URIY01000023.1, read as the reverse complement.
GGATATATGGTATAGTAAGAATCATGATTTAGATAATTTACTTGCAACGAAACCATATAGAGAAAAAATGTTAACTAAAATTTATAAAATTGTTAAATAAAAATACTTTTTAGTATTTTTTTCTTTATATTTTTTATTAAAATTTCGTGTTTCAATAAAAATAATTTTACAATTACAATAGAATCAATTTTATTTATGATATCTAATAAAGTAAATTGCAATTAAATAAAATAAATGTTAAAATAATTTTGTTATATATTTTTATGAATTTAAGGAAATCTAATTTTCAAACATAGATTTAGGAATTTTGGTATATAAAAACAAGATAAGTATGAACTGTAACATACATAAATATTCATCACTAAAACTAGCAAGGAGGGATAGATTATGGAAAATAAATTTAATTTAACAAGAGAGCAAAACGTATTTGTTGCTAAAAGAAATATAGTTGATTATATTTGGAAAAGTGCCAATCTAGAGGGAATTGGTGTAACATATCCTGAAACACAAGCAATTTATGATGGTGGTATTGTTAATGGGTTAACTGTTGATAAAATTATTACAATTAATAATTTAAAATATGCTTGGCAATTTATATTAGAAAATGATGAAATAGATTATGATTTTAAAATATTATATCATTTACATAAATTGACATGTGATAAATTAGTTTTAGATCAAAATTTAGGAAGATTAAGAACTACACCTGTAAATATTGGTGGAACTACTTGGAAACCTAGATTTCCTATTGAAAGTCAAATTAAAGAGGAATTAGAAGAATTACTTAATCAGCCAAATAAAACAAAAACTGAAATAGCAATAGAAATAATGTTATGGATAATGAGAAGACAAATGTTTATAGATGGTAATAAGAGAGTTGGTATGTTATTTGCCAATAAAATAATGATTGATAATGGATGTGGTATTATAACTATCTCACAAGAAAATCAACCAACATTTTTTGAAAAATTAATAAAATATTATGAATCTGGCGATAATACAGATTTAAAACAATGGATTTATGAAACAAGTATTGATGGAATTGATTTATAATCAGTTCCTTTTTAAATACAAAAATTATTTTGACTTTTTGATGTATATATGGTAAAATTAAATACAGTAGAAGATGATACAAGGGAGGAATATGTGTGGCATTCAGTATAAAGAAATGGTTAACTAATGATGAGCCTGATGTTTTTAGTAATAAAAATGTTTCAAATAGTGATGAATACTATAGTATAAGCGCGGAGGATTCACTTCAAGAAAATGATGGAAATAATAAAATGATTTTACTTGAACCTAGAGCGTATTCAGAATCACAACAAATTGCTGACTTTTTAAAGGGAAGAAATACTGTTGTTGTTAATTTAAAGAGAGTCACTTCTGATCAAGCAAAGCGTATAGTTGATTTCTTAAGTGGAACTATTTATGCAATTGGTGGAGATTTACAAAAAATTGGTGGAGGAATATTCCTTTGTACACCAAACAATGTAAATGTTGAGGGTAAAATTACTGATGAAAAAGATGGTAAAGACATCCACGATAATACAGATATAAATATTGAGTGGTAATATTAATAAAAGTCAAGAGGTGACAAAATGGAAAGATTTAATCGTACACTTAGAGGATATGATCCTGAAGAGGTAAATGTTTTTTTAGATAAGGTAATTGGAAAAGTTGAAACGATGGTTTCAGAACTTAAAAAGAAGGATGAAATTATTGCTGAAAAAAACAAACAAATTGAATCTTATAGTAACCTTATTGATGAAAATAAAAATCTAAAAGAAAAACTTGCTCAATATGAAAGAATTGAAGGTACGTTAAATAGAGCCATAATTATGGCTCAAAAGACTTCTGATCAAATGCGACTTGCTGCTAGTAAAGAAAGCGAGCTTGTTATTGAAGAGGCTAAAAAGAATGCTAACAGAATTGTTAATGAAGCTTTACTTAGAGCTGAAAAAACAGAAATGGAAGCCAATAATTTGAGAAGAAATATAAGTATCTTTAAACGTCGTATTAAAGATATAGTTGAAGCACAACTTGAGGTAATTGAAGAATTAGAAAAAGTTGAATTATAAACAAAAGATAGGAACGATATATAGTGGAAATTATAGAGAGTTAGTGAATGGTGGAAACTAATATGGAAACTGTATATAAATCATCCTTGATGTGTCTTTTTAAGTAAATAGAAAAGAACGGTAACGCGTTATAGTAATTGAGGTAAGTTTACTTACAAATTAAGGTGGTACCACGTGAAACACGTCCTTATATAGGATTGTGTTTTTTATTGCTTATTTATTATATTTTTGATATACTAATTACTATATTTTAATAAAGTTTAAATGGAGGATATTATGGAATTTAAAAAATTAAGAAAAGGAAATACAAAAGATATTGAACTTGAAATACTAAATGAGTGGAAAGAAAAAGATATTTTAAATAAAACAATTGATAATCGAAAAGATAGTGAGAACTTTGTTTTTTATGATGGACCTGCAACTGCTAATGGAAAACCAGGTATTCATCATATGCTTGCAAAAGAATTGAAAGATACTTTTTGTAAGTATAAAACTATGCAAGGATATAAAGTTCTTAGAAAAGTAGGTTGGGATACACATGGTCTTCCTGTTGAAGTTCAAGTAGAAAAACAACTTGGCTTTTCTGGTAAAAAAGATATTGAAAATTATGGTATTGAAGAGTTTAATAAAAAATGTCGCGAAAGTGTTTGGGAAAATGAAGAAGCTTTTAGAAAATTAACGGAAGAAATGGGACAATTTATTGATATTAAAAATCCATATATAACTTATGATAATAATTATATTGAAACAGAATGGTGGATATTAAAAAAATATTTTGATGCAGGTCTTATTTATAATGGATATAAAATTACTCCATATTGCCCAAGATGTGGAACAAGTTTATCATCACATGAAGTTGCTCAAGAATATAAAGAGGTAAGTGTTAATACTGTAACTGTTCCTTTAAAATTAAAGTCAGAAGAGAATACTTATTTATTAGTTTGGACTACAACTCCTTGGACTTTAATTGCTAATATAGCAGCGTGTGTAAACCCAAATGAAAAATATATTAAAGCAAATAGTAAGGGATATAATTTTATTGTAGCCGATGCTCTTGCTTATAAAGTTTTAGGTGATGATTACACAGTTGTTAAAGAATATAAGGGTAAAGATTTAGAAGGACTTGAATATGAACAATTAATGCCATTTATTAAGGTAGATAAAAAGGCTTTCTTTGTAACTTGTGCAGATTATGTAACAATGGAAGATGGAACAGGTATTGTTCATATTGCGCCTGCTTTTGGTCAAGATGACTATGAGGTTGGTAAAAGATATGATCTTCCAGTTGTTAATCCTGTAGGAGAAGATGGAAGATATACCGTAGGTCCTTGGGAAGGAAGACTTGTTGTTGATCCTGAACTTGAAATTGATATTATAAAATATTTACATGATAATGATAAATTATTTAAAAAGCAAAAAATAGTTCATAATTATCCACATTGTTGGAGATGTAAAACACCACTTCTTTATTATGCTAAACCATCTTGGTATATTAAAACAACTGCTTATAAGGATCAAATTATTGAAGCCAATAATAAGGTCAATTGGTATCCTGCCTATGTTGGTGAAAAAAGATTTGCTAACTGGTTAGATAACATGATTGATTGGGGTATTTCAAGAAATAGATATTGGGGAACACCAATTCCTATTTGGACTTGTTCATGTGGGCATGTTGAGGTAATTGGTTCTAGAGAAGAACTTATTTCTAAAGCAATTGAAAAAATAGATAAATCTATTGAACTACATAGACCATATGTTGATAATATTCATATTAAATGTCCTGATTGTGGAAAGGATATGAGCAGAATTACTGATGTTCTTGATTGTTGGTTTGATTCAGGATCAATGCCATTTGCTCAATATCATTATCCATTTGAAAATAAAGAATTATTTGAAAGTCAATTTCCTGCTGATTTTATTGCTGAAGGTGTTGATCAAACAAGAGGCTGGTTTTATACATTACTTGTAATATCAACATTTGTAATGGGCAAATCTGCTTATAAAAATGTTTTAGTAAATGACTTATTACTAGATAAATATGGTCATAAAATGCATAAAAGTAGAGGAAATGCCATTGAACCATTTAGTATAATGGAAGAATATGGTGCTGATACAATTAGATTTTATTTACCTTATGTATCACCAGTATGGACACCTATTAAATTTGATATTGATGGTTTAAAAGAAATATATTCTAAATATATAAGTACATTTAAAAATACGTATTCATTCTTTGAAATGTATGCCAATGCAGATAATATTGATCCAAGAGAATATAATATTGATTTAGAAAAACGTGATATTACTGACAAATGGTTAATGTCTAAAATGCATAAATTATTAAAAAAAGTAACAGACGCTTACAATGAATATGATTTAACAACCGTTGTACGTAATGTTGTAACTTTCTTAAATGATGATTTATCTAATTGGTACATTCGTATTAATAGAAGAAGATTTTGGGAAAGTGAACTTACAGAATCTAAAAAGAGTGTTTATTTAACAACATATGAAGTTTTAGTTAATTTATGTTTAATAATGGCGCCAATTACACCATTTATTACAGAAGAAATTTATCAAAACTTAACTAATGAAGATTCTGTTCATTTAGCTAATTTTCCTAAATACAAAGAAGAATATATTAATGAAGAAATTGAAGAAAAAATGGATTTAGTTCGTGATATATGCTCTCTTGGTAGATTTGCAAGAGAAGATGCTAAAATAAAGGTAAGACAACCAATTAGTGAAATTATATTGCTTGAAGAAAATAAAGATAAAATTGGTAATCTTGATTCTATAATTAAAGAAGAATTAAATGTTAAAAATATCATCTTTACAACTGATATGACGAAATATATGAATTACGTTATTAAACCTAATTTTAGAGAAGTAGGTAAATTATTTGGTAGTAAAGTTAATGAATTCGCTAAAATGTTAACAACTCTTACTAATGAACAAATTGAACAAATAAAAAGTAATCATATTATTGTCAAATTTGATAATAAAGATTTAGAAATAAATCCAAATATGGTAGAAATAAAAATAAATGTAAAAGAAGGCTTCTGTTCATCTAGTGATACCAAAACTTTTGTTATCCTAAATACTGAACTTACTGAAGATTTAATTTTAGAAGGTAATGCCCGCGAAATTATAAGAAAAATTCAAAGTACTAGAAAAGAAATGGATTTAGTTATAACTGATCGAATTAATATTTATTATAATGGTGATGAAGAAATTGTTAAAACATTTGATAAATATGCTGAATTTATTAAAAATGAAACACTTGGAATAAATATTATTAAAGAAAATGATTTAAAAGATGTTTGCGATATAAATGAAAAACAAATGTTTATTAAGATAGAAAAAGCGTAATGCTTTTTTTCTTTACTAATTATTGCTTTTATGATAGAATAACTATCAAAACGAGGTGGCCGTATGAAAACTCATGAATTATATGAAAAATCAATGGAATTAATTGAAAATGGTAAGATAAAACAAGCTTTAATGCTAACACGAAAATTACTTAAAAACAATCCAGATAATGTTGTACTTAAAATGCAATATGCCAAACTTTTAACTTATGATGAAAAAACAAGAATAAGAGGAATAGACATAATGATAAAAATATATTATTCCGATTTTAAGCATAATTCACTAGTTGAACTTGGAAAACAAGCAAAACTATATGGAGATTTTGATATAGCTAGATATTTCTTTGAAGAAATGGTTAAAACTGACAAACTCGCTTCTATTTACGCTATTTTAGAATTAATAAACTTAGATTTGCTTGAAAATAAATTAGATGAGGCCTATAAATTATTACAAGAAAATTATACTAGACTCATGAATGTTATAGATAATAAAGTTATTACTAACACTGACTTTTATATTAGATATAAACTAGGATTATTAAATGATGATGATGATAAGACAAAGTATTATAGAAGAAATTTAATAAAATATAGTCAAAATGATGTTATTAATCATATCAAAAGACATACTAATTCTTTTGATGGGAAAAAAATTCATTCACAATTTAGTGATAATATAGATATCTATGTTCTTTTATACAATGCTAAAAAATTAATAAGTAATATTAATCCTTCATATTCAACATCTGTTGATATATATTATGTTGATTATGGTGAGGTAGTAGGTAATGTTAATGATGAAGAAACAACATATTTAGAGATTGTCACATACATAAATACTAAAAATATTTTAACTATTTATCCAATATCTAAAGAAATAGTTAATGATGAAGGATATAATAAACAAAAGGTAAAAAAGATATAGTTTTATATCTTTTTTAGTATGAATTATTCTTATTTTTAATATATTCTCTAAGCATTTTTGTAAGAGCCCTTTTTTCTATTCTAGATACATAACTTCTGGAAATACCCATTTCTTTCGCAATCTCTTTTTGAGTTATTTCATCATTTCCATCTAATCCATATCTTTTAATAATAATATCTTTTTCTCTATCATTTAAAACCTTAAAATATTCTTTTAATAAATTTAGATTATTTTGTTTATGCAAGTCTAGTGCAAAATCAGGTTTAGGCGTTTTTAATATATCTAAGAAAGTAATTTCATTACCATCTTTATCAAATCCAACAGACTCATTAATACTAATATTTTTATTATTTTTTTTATCACTTCTATAATGCATTCTTATTTCGTTTTCAATACATCTGGCACAATATGTAGTAATTTTAGTACCATGTTTATATGAAAAACTATCTATTCCTTTAATTAATCCAATCGTTCCAATACTAATCAAATCATCAGCATCTTCTTTTTTATGATCATATTTTTTTACAATGTGTGCAACAAGTCTTAAATTATGTTCAATTAAAATATCACGAGCCATTTTATCTCCTTTAAGACATAAATCAACATATTTTTCTTCTTCTTCTTTTGATAAGGGATCGGGAAATACGTTATTAGAGTATGCAGCGGTAAAAATATAAAAATCTTTAAATAAATATTCTAGTAACTTTTTAAACATAAAATCACATCCTAAATAATCATATGATAGTAATAAGAAGATATTTACAAATTAATTAATTTAGTTTATAATACATGCAAATGAGGTGATTTGTGTGATTATAACAAATATCGGTGATTTAAAAAATGTTTTTGATCTAACTAATGAAGAAAATAAAAGATTATATGACAGGGCATGTTTTTTATATGAACTTTTAGAGCACTATGATGATAATATTCCAGATATAAATATTGATTTAGAAGCAGCATCTATATTACATTTAGATTTTCATGGGGATATAAATACTGTTATTGCTACTATGATATATAGAATAGTTCAAAAACTCCATATACCTGATACAGAAATATTAAGATTATTTAATGAAGATATAAAAAATGAAGTTAATTTGCTTATTAAATTTGATGAAAATTTGGATAGTGTAAGTAATAATAATCATTTACAAATGATTAAATCATTAACAAGAGATGTTAGAGTTGCAGTTATAAAATTAGTTGAGAGATCAACCACATTTAATCATATGAAAAAACGTGAATTTACTAATAAAAAAGAATTTGTTAATGATACACTTAATTTTTATGTTCCTATATCAAAATTACTTGGAATATATAAGATAAAAAATAGATTAGAGGATGCTTGTTTTAAATATAATCATAATTTTTATGCTGCAGATGATATTGCTCAAAAGGTTAATAAAGAATATGATGTCATTATAAAAGATATTAATGAACTTATGGAAAGTGAGAACATTGGGTTATCAAATTTACCAGAATTTAAAGTTAATAAAAAAAGTGCCTATGATATATTCAGAAAGTCAAATGAAATAAAAACAAAAGTTAAAACACTAAAAAAAGAAGAAAATATTAATTCGTTAGGATTTTGCTCAATAAAATGTTTACTTGATAATAGAGAAGATTGTTATAGGGTCATTTATTTACTTCATAAATTTGGTCAAATATTTGGAAGTTTTAATGATTATATTGGTGGTTCCCAAGGTAATGAATATCATGCTATCCATACAAGTGTTTTTATTAAAGGACATGTTGTTGATTTTAGAATATGTACTAAAGATATGGATTATATAAATTATTATGGTGTTACATCATCATGGAAAGATAATAAAGATTTACAAAATAGATTAATGAATAATTATGATTTTTATTCTGAACTTTTATCTTTAGAAAAAAGTTTACCTGATGAAGAATTAGAAAAGGCTTTTGAAAAAAAGATTTTAGAAGCCAAAGAATTAAAAGGAGAATATATTGCTTTAGATTTACAAAAGTTTTTAAAAGAAGAAGATGCAAAAGTGAGCCTACATAAAAAGTAATTAAATAAAAACTGATATTATGAAGTTTATTTTCATTTTATCGGTTTTTTGGTTTATTATGAAAAAATATTCTAAAAATGTAGAATAAAAAAAAGTTCTAATTTTGTCGAATTACTACAAATATTTATTATTATATGGTACATTCTATTAGAGGTGATACATGTTAGATATAAATATGGAAATTAGAAAAGGTATAATGTTTATTAGATTAGCAGGTTGTCTTAATAGTAATACTATAAGTAAGTTTAATGATGATGTAGAAAGATTACTAATTGATAATGGTATTCGTGATATTGTCTTAAATTTATCTAATCTTAAAGATATAGATGGTTATGGAATTAATACTTTATTAGAAAGTTATCAAGTTTGCAAAAGTAATCATGGAAATACTATTATATGTAATATAAATAATTTAATAAAAGATAAGGTGCATAAAAGTAAATTATTTAATTATATATTTGAAGTAGATAGTGAGATAGATGCAATGAAATTAATTAATATATAGGAGAATATATGATAAAAAATGATGAACTTATATTAGAAAATCAAAAATTAGTATATTCAATTATTAATACATATTTTCCTAATTACCAAAATAAAAATGATTTATTTCAAGTTGGATGTATGGGACTAATAAAGGCAAGTGAAAAGTTTAATGAAGAGTATAATACAAAGTTTTCAACATATGCTTATACTTTTATTTTAGGTGAAATGAAAAAATATGTAAGAGAAGATAAAGGTATAAAATTAAGTTATGATCTTCAAAAATTAGGATATAAAATTGAAAAATTAAGATTAATGTTATATCAAAAACTAATGAGAGAACCTACTACTTCTGAACTAGCGAGTATTATTGGTGTAAGTGAAACACAAGTAATAGAGGCACTTAGTATGCCAAATAATATTCAAAGTCTTGATGAACCAATTAATGATAATGGTAAATGCATAAATCTTTATGATTATGTAAGTGATAATAGAAAGCAAGATATTAATGAATTAATTGATTTAAAAAGAGAACTTGAAAAATTAAGTAAAGAGGAAAAGATGATAATTGAATCTAGATATATGAAAGATATGACACAAACTGAGACAGCCGAAGCTCTTGGAATGAGTCAAGTGCAAATATCTAGAAATGAAAAAAAAGTATTAATAAAATTAAGAGACAGATTACAAATGTAATTTGTTTTTTTGTATAAATTCTAAATCTTTTTTACATAATAACGATAGGAGGAAAAATATGGAGAAAAATAAATATAAGCAAATTGTAAAAAAATATACTCCTAAAGAAAATCGTTTATTTAATGGTTTAATTGCTTTTGGAGTAGGTGGAATTATGGGAGTTATAGGAGAACTTCTATTAGAACTTTATGCATATCTTTTTGATATACCAACTAAAGAAGCGGGTACATTTATGATTATTACATTAATTGCGGTAGGAGCATTACTTACTTGTTTTGGCTTTTTTGATAAAATGGTTAACTTTTGTAAGGCAGGTCTATTAATACCTATAACTGGTTTTGCACATTCCATGATGAGTGCATCACTTGAATATAGAAAAGAAGGGCTTGTTACAGGAATAGGGGCTAATATGTTTAAACTTGCAGGAACGGTTATCATTTTTGGTGTAGTTAGTGCCTATGTCTTTGGACTTATTAGATTAATAATATTTGGAGGATAGAATATGACAATAAAATATGAAAATGTTTATATTAATGAAACATCTACAGTTACAGGACCTTATGAGAAAAAAGGGCCATTACATGGATATTTTGATAAGGGTTATGATGACTTTTATTTTGGTATGCCAACATGGGAACAAGCAGAGGGAAAATTAATAGAAGATTCGGTAGATATTTTACTATCTAAACTTGGTAAAACAAGATTTGATATAGATCTTCATATTTCAGGAGATCTTTTAAATCAAACCGTTGCATCTAATTATGCAGCAGCTGATTTGGGTATCCCTTATCTTGGAATATATAATGCATGTGCAACTAGTGTTGAAGGAATTATTATTGGTTCAAATATGATTGAAGCAAGACAAATTAAAAATTGTATATGTAGTGTTTCATCACATAATAATGCAGCCGAAAAACAATTTAGATATCCTGTTGAATATGGTGGTCCAAAACCTAAAACAACAACCTTTACAACAACAGGTGGTGCTTCTTGCTACTTAACATATAATAAGGAAGGAATACGAGTTGAAAGTAGTACAGTTGGTATTGTAAATGATGCAGGAATTAAAGATGCCTATCATATGGGTGCAGTAATGGCACCAGCCGCTGCTCAAACTATATATAGACATTTAATGGATACCAAAAGGGATATAAATTATTATGATTTAATATTAACAGGAGATCTTGGTATGTATGGTAAAAAAATATTAAAAGAATATATGAAAACAGAATATAATATTGATTTAAAAAATTATGATGATACAGCAACCATGATATATGATTTAGATAATCAACCAGTATATGCCGGTGGTAGTGGACCAGCGTGTGCACCACTTGTTACATATGGTTATATCTTTTCTAAAATGAAGAAAAAAGAATTAAAGAGAGTTCTTTTAGTAGCAACAGGAGCACTTTTATCAACAACGATGGTAAATCAAAAATTATCTATTCCATCTATTGCTCATGCAATTAGTTTGGAGGCGGTATAATGATATATCTTAATGCTTTTATTTTTTGCGGACTTGTTTGTTTAATAGGACAAATAATTTTAGATAATACGAAATTAACACCAGGACATGTAACATCTATTTTCGTTGTAATTGGTGCCTTTTTAGATATCTTTAGTTTATATGATAAAATTGTACTATGGGCAGGTGGAGGAGCTTTAGTTCCAATAACAAGTTTTGGGCATTTACTTATTCATGGTGCTTTAGAAAAAGCTGCTGACTTTGGATTTGTTGGCCTTGTTATGGGAATGTTTGACTTAACTTCATCGGGTATTATTTCAGCAATTATATTGTCATTTTTCTTAGCACTAATTTTTAAACCAAGGAGTTAATAAGCAATTGACTATTAGTTATTTTAATGCTAATATTATAATTGAGGAGTGTATAGATATGAGTAAGAAGATAATTGCATTATTTCTAGCATGTGGATTAATTTTTGCTACTGGATGTGGTAAGAAAACTAATGATGATAAGAAGAAAGATGATAATAAAGAAAATACAACTGTTACAGAACCATCTGCTAATACAGATGATGCTGTTGTAGGTGAACAAACAATTGATGGTTTAAAGTTTACTAATATTACATTAATTTCTGAAGGAGAAAGTACTGTATATACAGCAGATGTTGTAAATACTACTGATGCTGCCATTGATGTTAAGTCATTTAATGTAACTTTTAAAGACAAAGATGGTAAAGAAATTGTTACAATATTAGTATTTGTTGGATCAAATATTGCACCTAATGAATCTGCATCTGTTTCATCATCAGTAGATATGAGTTTATTAAATGCTAAAAGTGTAGAATATGTTAGAAATTACTAAAATGACTAGGAAGAAATTCTTAGTTTTTTTCTTGACTTTAATATTTCTTTATATTAATATATCTTTGTTGTAAAGTTGGTGTAATATGCTAAAGAATATTAATAATATACATGATATTTCTAAATTAAATAATAATGAATTAAATGAACTTGCAAGTGATGTAAGATATGAACTTATTAGATGCATTTCAAATAATGGTGGTCATTTAGCATCTAATCTAGGTCTTGTTGAATTAACTATTTCCTTATTTAAGAATTTTGATTTTGATAAAGATAAAATAATATTTGATGTTGGCCATCAATGTTATACTTATAAATTATTGACAAAGAGAAATTTAGAAACAATTAGAAAATATAAAGGAATTAGTGGCTTTCCTAAAGTTAAAGAAAGTAAATATGACTTCTTTAATACAGGTCATGCTAGTAACTCTATATCAGCGGCTCTTGGAATGGCAAGAGCAAGAGACCTTATGGATAAAAAATATAATGTTATTGCTTTAATAGGAGATGGAGCGTTAACAGGTGGTATGACCTTTGAAGCCTTAAATGATTTAGGTTATCGTAAAACTAAAATGCTTATTATTTTAAATGATAATGGTATGGCTATATCATCTAATGTAGGTAGTTTATCTAATTGTTTAAATAGAATTAGAATTAATCCCTTTTATAATAAATTAAAAAAGAGGGCACATTATAAACTAGATAAAATAAATAGTAAAAAAATGACAAATCTTATTAGAAGAATAAAAATTAGTATTCGTAGTATGATTTTACCATCTATGTATTTTGAAAATTTAGGTATTAGATATATAGGACCAGTTGATGGTCATGATATTAAAAAATTAAATAAAATTATGTCTAAAATTAAGGATATTGATGAACCAGTTGTTTTGCATGTGAAAACAATAAAAGGAAAAGGTTATGAACTTGCTGAAAAAAATCCTAATATTTATCATGGGGTAGGGTCTTTCTCTATTGAGGATGGTGTTACTAAGAATAGCAATAAAAATTATTCAAATACCTTTGGAGATAAGATTTGCAAGCTAGCAAGTAAAAATAAAAAAATAGTGGCTATTACAGCAGCCATGACTACAGGTACAGGACTTGAAAAATTTAAAGAAAGATATAGTAATCGTTTTTTTGATGTAGGTATTTGTGAGGAACATGCTGTTTCATTTGCTGCAGGGCTTGCAGCAAGTGGTTTTAAACCTTTCTTTGCTGTTTATTCAACTTTTTTACAAAGAGGTTTTGATCAAATAATAGAAGATGTATGTATGCAAAATTTACCTGTTACATTTATGGTTGATAGATCAGGGCTTGTTGGTGAAGATGGAGAAACACATCATGGCATTTTTGATAACTCATATCTTAGTTTAATTCCTAATTTAACTATTATGCAACCGAAAAGTTTAGATGAACTTGAAAATATGTTAGATTTTGCAAGTACCTTTAATGGCCCTCTTGTTATAAAATATCCTAAAGGAAGAAATAATTATCATTTCCATAGTAATAATTCTATTAGTTATGGGAAATGGGAGATTTTATCTAAGGGTGAAAAATTATGCATTGTTGCAACTGGAAGAATGGTTGAAATTGCTATGCTTGTTAAAGAAAAATTAAAACAAGATATTATGATTGTTAATGCTTTATTTATTAAACCTATTGATAAGAAATTAATAAAAAAGTTAGAAAATTATAAAGTAGTTGTTTTAGAAGAAAATGTTATTAGTGGTGGACTAGGTAGTTTAATATCATTAATACATAAAGATACAACTATTATAGGAATAAATGATAAATATGTTGAACATGGTTCTATTAAAGAATTATTTTTAGAACAAAAATTAGATGTAGATAATATTTGTAAAAGAGTAAGTAAAATGTTAAAAGAGTAAGGATTTTCTTACTCTTTTAAGATATCATTTTTTTAATATTTTGTAATCCACTTTTTTCTAATCTTGATATTTGAGCTTGTGATATACCAAGTTCATCTGCAAGTTCCATTTGCGTTTTTCCATATAAATATCTTTCATTTATAATTTTTCTTTCTTTAGAACTTAACGCTTTAATTGCATCATTAAGAGCAACTCTTAAATCAAAATTACGATTATCATTACATTTATCTTCTAATTGATCAGCAAGATAAATAGTATCACCACCATCATTATATATTGGCTCAAACATACTAATTGCATCTTTAGTTGAATCAAGTGCGTTACTTATTTCATATTCACTGTATCCAAGCTCTTTAGCAATCATTGAAATAGTAGGCTCTTTACCAAGTTTATTGGTAAGTTTTTCTTTAAGTATTAATGATTTGTATGCTAAATCTTTAATACTTCTAGATATTCTTACACTATTATTATCTCTTAAAAATCTTTTGACTTCACCAAGTATCATAGGAACTGCATAGGTTGAAAATTTAACTTCATGAGATAAATCAAAATTATCAATGGCTTTAATTAATCCAATGCATCCAACCTGAAATAAATCATCCATATTATCAGTACGATTATTATATTTTCTTAATATTGATAGCACTAATTTTAAATTACCATTTATTAACTCTTCTTTAGCAAATAAATCTCCTTCCTTATATTTTTTAAATAAAACTACCATTTCTTCATTGGTTAAAACTTTAATATTCGCAGTATTCACGTTCGCAATTTCTACTTTGTGACGTGCCATAATTTCTCCTTTCATATTCATATTGATAAGATTTATCTGTTTTTATTCTGAATATTAAAAAAAAAGATAAATAAAATTAAATAGGTGGTTTTATGCGTTTATCTGATTTGCAACATAAAGATGTTGTTAATATGTTAGATGGTAAAAAAATAGGCAATATAATTGATGTATCAATAGATAATGATGGTAGGATGTCAGGGTTAATAGTTGAAAAAAATAGATTTTTAATATCAATGTTTACTAATAAAAATGAAATTGAAATAGCATGGAAACAAATAGAAAAAATAGGAGAAGATGTTATACTTGTAAAAATAGATTTTTAAGTTATAAAAATTTAATGATTAACAAAGTTTAAATTTTATGATACAATTGTAGCAAGGTGATTTAAAGTGAAAGTATTATTACATTCAGATAAAATGGATACAATTGAAAAAAGTGGTGTTGGCAGAGCCATTAAACATCAAATGAAAGCATTAGAATTAAATGGAATAGAATATACTACTAATCCAGAAGATGATTATGACATTATACATATAAATACTATTTTTGCTGAGTCTTTAGCAATGGCAAAAAAGGCTAAAAAGCAAGGGAAAAAAGTTGTATACCATGCTCATTCAACAGAGGAAGATTTTAGAAACTCTTTTACTTTTTCTAATCAACTTGCTCCTCTATTTAAAACATGGTTAAAGACATGTTATAACATTGCTGATGTTATCGTAACACCAACACCATATTCTAAAAAATTATTGGAAAATTATCCAATTAATAAACCAATATATGCTGTATCTAATGGTATTGAATTAGATTTCTTTAAGAGAAATGAAGAGAGTGGAAAAGAATTTCGCGAGAAGTATGGATTTACTGCTGATGACAAAATAGTCATATCAGTTGGTCTATATTTTGAAAGAAAAGGTATACTAGATTTTGTTGAATTAGCTCGTCGTAATCCAGAATATAAATTTGTTTGGTTTGGATATACTAATTTAAATTTAGTTCCACCAAAAATTAGAAAAGCTGTAGCAACTGAACTGCCTAATCTTTTCTTTGCTGGATATGTCCCAAGAGAGGAATTAATTAAAGCCTACTCTGGAGCTAATTTATTCTTGTTTCCAACATTGGAAGAAACAGAAGGAATTGTTTTACTTGAGGCTCTTGCTTCAAAAATACCTGTTTTAATTCGTGATATTCCAATATATGAAGGTTGGTTTGTCGATGGTAAGAACGTTTATAAGGCAAATGATATTGATAGCTTTGAAGAAAAAATGAAAGGTATATTAGAAAAGAAATTACCGGATTTAACAGAAGAAGGTTATAAGGTTGCTAAAGAAAGAGATATTAAAAATATAGGTGCTGAGTTAAAGAAAATATATGAAAGTTTACTTGAAGAAAGTAAATGTTAATTGCTTATATGAGAAAAATTATTTTTTTGATATTGCTAAAAAATGATAAAAAGGGTATAATATAAAAAGAATAGGAGAGTAGTGAATATGAGAGAAAAAAGAAGAGGATTTACATTAATAGAATTGTTAGCAGTCATAGTGATACTAGCAATTATAGCTTTAATCGCAACTCCAATCGTATTAAAGTTAATAGAAACATCTAGAAAAGGAGCATTTGCAAGAAGTGCCGAAGGAGTACTTAAAGCATCGAAATTATATTATACATCTAGTTTGGTAGAGAATGTAGACATAGAAGAAATAACATTTAAGTGTAACAATATAGAATGTATATCTTCTGAAAAATCAGTTAAGTTGGCTGTTGATGGAAATATGGGTACAGGAGATGTAACAATAACAAGTGATGGTAAAGTATCCTTTGAGTTAGGAAATGGAACATACTGTGCCGAAAAGAAACAAGATAGTGATAATATAAAGGTAAGCAAAAAGGTATGTGGAGAACTAGTTATAAATAAACCATCAGATTTAAAAATAACCTATAAAACAGACAAGGCAGGAGAAATAACAGTTATAGGAAGTGTAAGTAATGATGATGAAGAAATAAAATTATATGAGTTTAGTATAGATAATGGAACAACATGGGTAAAAGCAGAAGGAAAAACCTATACATTTACAGGATTAGAAATGGGAAAAGAATATAAAGTACTAATGAGAGTAACTAATCTAAAAGATGAACAAGACCAAATAGAATTAGAGTCTATAACAACATCATTATTAGACAATCCAACTATTGAAGTAGAACCAAGTGGGACAGTATGGGCAACAAGTAAAACTGTAACTATAACCGCTCCTGAAATAGATGAAAATATTTATAAAGTAGTATATAGTTTTGATGGAATAAATTATCAAGACTATATTGAACCAATTAAATTTACAGAAAATGGTGCTATAAAAGTAGATATAGTAAAAAAAGAAGATAATACATCGATATTAAAGAACAAAGCAATAACAAAAAATGTAATAATGATAGATGCAACTGTACCAACAGTATCATTAGATGGATTAACTGATATAATTATGGAAGGCGAAAGTTATGAATTACCAACATCATATACAGTAAATAATGATTTATCAGGAGGAAATGTAAAATGTACTGATGAAGGTGGTAACGAAATAACAAATACAAGTACATTAATTAAAGGAGAACATACTATAACATGTATAGTAACAACAGGAGCTGGCAATACAGCAGAAGCATCTAAGACAATAACAATAAAGGGTAAAGATAAATTAGAAAATAGGACATATACAACAGGTGAAGCAGTATCACTTGGAGGATATAATTGGCATGTTATAGGAGATACGGGAGCGCAAGTTACATTATTAATGGATGCCAATCAACTAGGTAATAATAGTGAAATGAATCATTGTACTGCAGATACGGATGAATCAACTGATTGTGGAGTATATGAGTACGTGTCTAGCAGAAAAACGAATTATCATGTTTTATATAGCTGGGATAAATCATTAATTAGAACTTATTTGAATAATACATTGCTATTAAATTTACAATTAAATATTGTCAATAGTATAGTGGAAGTACCAATATGTTCTGATCCATCTAGAATAGATGGTGCTGCAACATATGGTGGATATTTAATTAGTGAATTAGAAGCTATGGGGAAAACATCCGAATGTACATCTAAAGTAAGTGATAAAGTACGATTAATAACTAGAGCAGAGTACTATAATATGAGCCCATATTATACAACTGAAAATAGTATTTATCCTAACACTGAAAATATAACAAAAATTTCAAGTGATAGCAACTATAAATTTTGGTTATCATGCCGTTCTAATTTATGTGGTAATAAAGCTGATGGTTATTGGTGGACAATGAATTCTTTTACACGAAAATATAATTCATATGATGCAACTTATGCTTATCTTATAGGTAGTAGTGAGGCAATAGAATCACTTAATTATTATCATGCTAATCAAATATATGCTGTTCGACCAGTTATAACATTAATAAAGTAAAATATTTAAGATAGTGTAATGCTATCTTTTTTGTAAACATATATGAGAATTTTAAAACGTGAATTTTTAAACTAAATTCCGTTTTTTCATGAAAAGCTTAAAATATAAG